>JAISRI010000178.1 GCA_031273735.1 Helicobacteraceae bacterium | reverse complement strand
AAGCTCGATGTTTAAGAAGTTAGCGGTTATGCCGCTTTAATAAGTAAGCCTCGAATTTGTCCGATTCGAGGCTTATAATACGAAAGGAAAAACAATTGCGAAATTTCCCTTCCGCTACCCGCATTATATGCAAATGTAGCTTAAACGAAACTTTTGCGCCCTCTTCTATCGGGAAAATTATCGCAAAAACTACGAGATTGACAATTATGTTAACCAACGCAGTGATACGTTTGAAATACGTTTGAGAGTGACGTAAATAACAAAGCTTGACATAACCGTCAGCGCTAGTTTATCGACAGATCCAATTGTCGTTCGCCCTATGTTGCGCTTAAAATAAGTTTCTACAAACGGATCGTCGCCTTGCTCTCTAAAAAGCTGGACAATCGACGACGATCGTTTTATTTACCACTGCAATAAAACTGCGGCTTCTGGCGTATTAACTCGAAACGTTAACGTTTCAAAGAAAAAGAGTTCGACGCCTTGCGCCGTTTCTTTTTCAAATCCAAGTGAAATATCCGCGCCGCCTAAAATCTCGTAATCGCCCCCGCGAATACTGATCACGATAGCGCCGTTTTTAATCGCCGAAGAGCTTATCGCCCTGCCGCCGTCTAAAAGCTCGTTTAGCCTTTTTGCTAATGGATAACCCTCGCCTACGGAAAAAAGTTTGCCGTAGTATTGCGGTTGAACCGCAAGAATATAAGGTCCTTTTACCCCCTCGTCTTTTAACGCTATAATCGCTTCCGAGATCGCGGGTAGTATATCGTCGCCTTGAGCTTTTACCGCCTTTTGCGTCATAGCGGGCAGAATACCAGCTATCCCCTCTTTTTTAAAGCCGTTAAAGACTATCGAGTTTTCCGCGTCGCTTAACGCTTTTGCCGCCTCGACGATCACGCTATTATCAAACGCTTTTGCGCCGCGCTCGATCAGATTAATCTCTTCGCGTTTCAAAACAAAGCTCGTTTTAAGCTCTAAAACTTTTAAAACCTCGCGGGCATAAATCGCAACGTCGCCTAACGTCTCTTTTAGCGCCGTCGTTTTTCCCGTGCCGATCGCGGCAAACTCTAAGCCTTTAGCGCCGACGTAATCCGCTACTTTGCGGCTTGTTAAACGGCGTTCAAAAACCTTTTTCGCCTCTTCCTCTATCGCTTCCCAAACTTCGCCGCCAAACGGCGCAAGATTTCGTTTTAAAATACTCATTGTACTCTCCCCTACTTCAACGAACCGACGCCAAGCGAGCCGCCAAAATCGCCGCCGCTTTTATCGCCGTTTGTAAATGCCGCTTCGGCGTCGATAATCGCGCCTTCGCTAAACAAAAATCCGCGCAACGCTTCGTCAAAAACTTCGTTATTACGGCGAAGCCATTCGACGCACATTGCGAAATGTTCGATCTCCTCGTTACGGTTGTGCTCAAAGATTGACTTTGCCTCGCTATCGCTTGCGACGGCGGCGCGTTGATTGTAGAAATCTATCGCCTCTAGCTCCTCCATCGCGCTCGATATAATGCGATGAAAATCCTTAACCTCGCTTGGTAGATTTTCTTCCTGATATGCGCTTGCCATAATCGCCCTCCCCTTTTTAACTAAAGATAAACGAATAAAGGTATCAAAAAAGCCCTTGCGAGACGCTGAAAATTAAGTAAAACTTAGTTTTTACGGCGCGGAAATCCAAATTATGACGGCTTTTGCGTCTGTGGCGCGACGGTTCTGCGTCGATCGAGGACGCAGGTTTCACGTTTTTTAAGGTAATTTTGGAGAAAATACGCGGCAATATTATTTTAAGGATTGCTAAGTGGAAGTCGAGAGCGAGCAAGGCGGCGTTATTAAACGCTTTAAGATTTCATGGACGGCGTATTTCTGGGAATGCGTAGCGTTTGCTATTAAGTTGGCGATTTTATACGGAGCCTACTATGGGCTAACATACCTTTTAAGCAAATTAAACGGTCTGCTAAACAAAGCGACGTCAGAAGATTTAAAGCTAGATAAAGTTGGAGCGATCGTAAAATTTTTAAGAGATAATATGGAGCTTTTTAACGATATTGCGTTTTGGGCGCCGATTGGGTTAGCCTCGATCGCTTCGCTCTTTTTTATCTACAACATTTTATATTTAAGAAGTTTTAGTTTATATACCGATAATGACGGCGTATGGAAATATAGCGGCATACTGCCCTGGTCTAAAGGCGCTTCGGGCGTTAAATGGAGAGATCTCGATACCGCATCATATTATCCTAGTTTTCTCAGTTGGCTTTTAAAAACTTATAGCGTTCGAGTCGCGCATAGATTTACAAAAGATAGCGAGATTGTAATGGGTAGCGTTTTTAACGGACGTCAAGCGGCTATGCATATCAACGAACTACATAAGAAGTTTATATCTAACATAAACGAAGCGGACGTTATCAAAGAAGCAAGATAGCAAAATCTCAAATCAACGTGCGGATAAATTACATTTATTCGCTAAACGCCCGCGAAATAATTTGGGGTTTAGGTTTGCGGAAGTTTGGCTAAACGCTTTTTCGCGCCTTCGATCGTGGTATGATCAGGGTAAAGTTTGATTAACGTTTCGTAAAACTTGCGCGCGTCGGCGTTATTTTTAAGCCGTTCGTGGCAGATACCTGAATAGTAGAAAAGCACGGGCATATATTTTGCCGCGCTATCGAGATTTGCGCTTGACTTAAACGCTTCTAACGCATTCTCGTTGTTCTCTTGGAAGTAGTAGATTGTCCCAAGATAAAAGGTAGATTCGGCGATCTTGTGTTGCTTGCCAATCAAATAGCTGATCCGATCGTAAGCTCCGTCGTAATCTTTCGCCTCGATTAGCTTTCTAGCCTCGCTTAAAACCGCGTCGGGCTGTTCGTTGTCAAAGTTCGGCGCGACTCCGCTAAGGGTTCTTACCGCTCTTTCAAGTTGCGCTTTTGACGCGCTCGATTCGATCGCTTTAGCAAGTTTTTCTTGATTTTTCGCCTGATCCGTTAAGGCTTTATTGACCTGTTTTTCCAAAGCGTCTTGACGCGCTCCCAAGCCGTCTAACTGTTTCTTATTTTTCGCTTCCGAGTCGGTGATTTGCTTCGCAAGCTCCTCTAAGCTGGTAGCGCTTCGTCTTAAAGCGATGATCGCTTCGCCGTTAGATTTGTTTGTGGCGCTCATTCCCTCGACAAGCTCGCTCAACCTTTCGATCTGTTGCTCCAAAGCAAAAACGCGCTTTTCAAGCCGATCGATTGCCTGTTTGTTGGCGCGAATCGTTTTTTCGGCTTCGGTAAGCCCATACGCCCCGCTACTACTATTGACGTTTCCCGCTCTAAAAGCGGAAGGCTCGGCGGCGGCTAACGCCGCCAAGCCAGTAGACAAAACAAATGCGAATATATAACGCATCTATCCGATTTACGGTAGAACGGTTACTTCTACGCGACGATTTTCGCGCCAGCAGTTAGCGTTGCTTTGCGTGCAGACCGGGTTAGATTCGCCGTAACTAATCAAAGTAAGTTGCGATTCGCTAACTCCAGCTCTAACAAGCGCGTCTTGAACGCTTTTCGCTCTTTTAAGACCAAGAGCGTAGTTATACTCCTCCGTGCCCCACTCGTCGCAGTTGCCTTCGATTCTAAAGGTTGCGCCGCCGCCTGAAACCGCGCTCGCTATATCGCTGATCGAGTCTTGTTGATCGGCGCGAATTTCAAAACGGTCAAAGTCAAAATAGACTGCCGGCAATTTTTCGCCGCTATATGTAGCGGTATCCTCGTCGCCTTCAAGCTCCTCGACGCCTTCCGTCGTTACTTCGTCGCCGTCTTCGACGGTCGTAGTTTCCTCTTCCGTCGTCGTAGTCGTTTCCTCTTCGCTAGGCGCTACTTCGGCCTTGCTACCGCAACCGGCTAACGCGATTAACGTCGCAGCCAGAATCCCTGTGAAGATGAGCTTCTTCATCCCCTTTACTCCTTTTATGAATTGACAACCGCATATCATACCTAATAACTTGTTAAAGTATGTTGAAAAGCTACCAGTCAAACGACTGAATAGAGCCTTCCAACGTAGGCATAAACGGCGCTTTATTATAGTCTAAACGTATAACGGCAAGCGCTCCCTCTTTATTTCGCTTGATCTCTTTGGTGTGCAAAATTGTGTCGCACGTCCTTGAAAATCGCGGAAAGTTGTTCTTGCCCGTCGCGGTGAGCTGTCTCATATAGTTGCTTTTCGTCGAGACAAGATAGAGGTTAAAGGTGTTGTTTTCAAACGCGCTCGCCGTATCGCGGCTAACAAAAACCGCCCTATCGCCGCAAGTGGTAATATAGTTGTTGTTGCGCCCCTTAAATATAAACTGCTCGGCGTTTTCAGGGTTGGCGATTTTGGCGTAAAAGATTTCCGGATAGCCCAATCGATCGGTTACGAAAACAAACGACGCGTCGTTTTCGAGGTAGCGTCCATTAACGTCGATACCTCTAAAGTTCGTCAGCCGCGTTTTCTTGCGGGTTATCGTGTCGTATTCGTAAATATCGGGCTGATCGTTATCCGCCATAGTTAGCAGGAGTTTTCGCCCGTCCTTGCTTACGTCGGAGCATACCAGCATACCTTCGCTATCTAAAATTTTCGTCTTGATTCCCGTTTTTAGCTCGACCTTATAGAGCGTGGGCTTTTTTTCGTAATGGGTGTAATAAAAAGTAGTCTGTTTGCTATCCGCCCATTTTGGAAAGACGTTAAAGCCGCCGCGCACAATGCGTTGGCGAAATTGGAGCGTATAATCCGCGATCATAATCTCCGTCTCTTTTTTGCCCGTTTGCCGCGCCAAAATCACATAACGATTCATCCAATCCAAGCCGCCGATTCCCATTTTATCGGCTAGATCCATAATCAAATGGTGCGCCAAAAAAACGTGGCGATTGTTGGCGTTGGTAACCGTATAGGGGTCTTTCGTCGAAAATAAAATCTTCTTCGCCTTCACGTCATAGACTTGAGCCTGCATACGAAGCTGAGTATCCTTGATAGAAAGCTCGTAACGTAAAATGTAGTGCAACCCAGCTTTTTGATAGATTTGGCTATCGAAAGGCAAAGAAGCGCTAGAACCTTCGGGCGAATTCAATACGTTGAAAAACCCCGCCGTAGTCAGATCGACTCTGATCGAGTTGCCAACTACCTTATCGATCTGCGAAGCTCCGCCCGTTTTAGACTCTACCACGATATTAAACGGCGTCGGTACCGTTTTAGTGATCGTTATAGTGGCGTCGGCGGCAAAAAGCCCAATCGACAGAAATAAACACGCAAGAAACAAACGCATTTGCTACTCCTCCTTAACCTGAAAATCGAGATTTAACGTTAGCGCTCTGGGCGGCGGCTCCAGCTTCGATTGTTGCGCTATCTTCAAAGCCGCGATCAGACGCTCCCTATAAGAGGGATCGTCCGGCGCGCTGACAATCCGATAGGTAAACTCGCCGCCGCGATCGACGCGCATCTCGATACGCGCCATTCTACCCAAATCGCTATTCCTAACCTGCCACGCGTTGTAAAGGCGTTTGTAAAGCTCTTTATAGTAACGCGCCTCTAACGATTTTTGCGTCGCCGCCTCTTGCGCGGAAGGCTTCGACGTATTAAGCGCCTTAAACGCCGCTAGATCGGGCTTTTTCACGTCGCGCGTATCGTCGAGTTTGAAATCGGGAATCGCCACTCTGCCTACGATCGGCGTTACTTGCGTTAAAAGCTCCTCTGGTTTAGCCGTAGAGTTGCTTTCGCCAAAAAGCTCTTTCACGCTCTCCGCGACGCTCTTTTGCGGCGAAACCCGCTCCTCTTTCAGATCGCCCATCTCGTCTACTAGATCGACCTGTTGGACGGAAAGATCTTTAAGCCACGCCTCGTCAATCTCAAAATCTTCCCAAAGCTCGCTAGGCGAAAAAGAGAAAGTAGGAGCGCGGTATAGCAAATAGGAGAGCAATCCAGCGAAAAACGCCGCGCTGATCGCAAGCGAGATTGTCCCGCTTAAACAAAACCAACCCGGAGAACCTCTTTCATCCATTGGTAACTAGCGCGATCTGAGTAAATCGAGCCGCTTTAACGCTTTTTAAGATATAGACTATATCTTTGTAGTTTATATCGCCGTCGGCGGCGATCAACACCTTGTGCGTCCGATCGGGAAACTGATTGGAGTAGAGCATAAAGCTATCCGGAAACGATTCAAACTCAAACTTTTGTTTGCCTACCCACACATCTTTTTTCGCGTCGATTCTAATCACGATCGAGGCGCTTTCTCCAATGGGCGCCTGTTTACTTCCCTTTGGGACGGCGATCCTCTCTTCAAAAAGAAGCATAGGCATAGTAAGCATCAAAATCGCTACCAATACCAACATTACATCGACAAGCGGCGTAATGTTTATTTCAGGTTTTTCGTCCCAATCCATAGCTATGTACGCGACAATAAAATATCTATTTGGACTTTGATCGCGTTTGTTACCTCGTAAGCCTTTCGTTTCAGTAACAGGTGCGTCCAATAGGCGGGAATCGCCACGACGATTCCCATAGCGGTTACAACCAACGCCTCGCTAATCGCGGGCGCTACGGTAGAAAGCGTAACGCCTTCGCTAAAACCAGCGAAAGCCTGCAAAATACCGACAATCGTTCCAAATAAACCCACGAACGGAGCGGTCGAAGCGATCGCGCTAATAGAGGTCAAGAGCTTGGTGGAATCTTTTGTAGCCGATTCGTAACACGCCTTCATCAGCTCCGGACCGAAGCTCTGTCGCACGCACGGATAGAGCGACGAATCAAAGTTTGGACGTTCCGCGCCGCCAAGAAGCGATTGAACGGAGCCGTTTTCGCGCTTCGCCCAACCTCTCAACACAAAATAGCGGTATAGAAAGATCCAGACCACTAAAACCAAATATACAAATAGCCAAACCGCGACGATCACTGCGACCGTTCCAGCCTTGTCAATCCACGCTATCAACTTCGCCCCCTAAACTTGCGAGCGAGCCGTAGTTTCGATACGCGACTCCACGGCGGAAAGCAACAAGCGCGAATCGTGCGCCTCGCGTAAAAGCTGTTTAGCCGCGTCGAGCGCTTTAGCGACCTCGCCTTCGCTTTCGCCTTTGATCGGCACGGCGCCGTCTACTAATACGATCATCTTATCCGCCGCGATCTCCGCGTAACCCGCGTCGATCGCGATGCTTTCAATACGATCGTCCTGTTTTTGTATGTCGATCACGCCAGCCGAGAGAAGCGAAACCAGCGATGCGTGATGGGGCAACACGCCAAACTCCCCGTCCGCGCCCGGTAAGGTTACGCTTTTAACGTCGCCCGCAAAAACCTTGCCTAGCGGCGTGATCACTTCAAGATGTAAAACGCTCATCGCGTATCCTTTTTATGCTTTTGCCTTAAGCGACTCCGCTTTGGCTATAACCTCTTCGATACCGCCGACCATATAGAAAGCGGCTTCTGGTAGCGCGTCGTATTTACCCTCTAAAACCTCTTTAAACGCCCTGATCGTATCGGTTAAGGCAACGTATTTTCCCGCGCTTCCCGTAAATACCTCCGCGACGAAAAACGGTTGCGACAGCAACCTTTCGATCTTGCGGGCGCGATAAACGACAAGTTTATCGTCTTCGGAAAGTTCGTCCATACCCAAAATGGCAATAATATCTTGCAAGTCTCTATATTTTTGCAACGTTTTTTGAACGTTTCTCGCAACCGCGTAATGTTCTTCGCCCACGATCTGCGGATCGAGCAAGCGGCTGGTAGAGCCAAGCGGATCGACGGCGGGATAGATACCCTTTTCCGCGATACGGCGATCGAGCACGGTTGTCGCGTCGAGGTGGCTAAAGACCGAAGCGGGCGCGGGGTCGGTCAAGTCGTCGGCGGGAACGTAAACCGCCTGAACCGAAGTGATAGAGCCTTTTTTGGTGGAAGTGATCCGTTCTTGTAGCGATCCCATTTCGCGCGCAAGCGTCGGTTGGTAACCCACCGCAGATGGAATCCGCCCCAATAAAGCGGACATCTCCGAACCAGCTTGCGCGTAACGAAAGATGTTATCGATAAACATCAACACGTCCAAACCCATCTCGTCGCGGAAGTATTCCGCCATCGTTAAGCCCGTCAAAGCGATACGGCTTCTCGCGCCGGGCGGTTCGTTCATCTGCCCGTAACAGAGGGCGACTTTTTCAAGTACCCCGCCCTCTTTCATCTCGTTATAAAGGTCGTTGCCCTCCCGCGTACGCTCGCCCACGCCCGCAAAAACCGAATAGCCGCTATATTTGTAGGCGACGTTGTGAATTAACTCCATAATAATCACGGTTTTGCCCACGCCCGCGCCGCCAAACAAGCCGACCTTGCCGCCTTTTGGATACGGAGCCAATAGATCGATTACCTTTATACCCGTTTCAAAGGTTTCGGTTTTCGCGCCCTGCTCTTCAAAACTGGGAGGATCGCGGTGGATCGCCCATTTCGCGGCGGCTTTCACGTCTCCGCCTTCGTCGATCACCTTTCCCGTTACGTCGAAAATACGCCCCAAAACGCCCTCGCCTACGGGAACGCGAATCGAATCGCCCGTCGCCGCCGCTTTAGAACCGCGAGTTAGTCCATGCGTGCCGTCCATAGCGACCGCGCGCACGCGCTTATCCCCCAAGTGCATAGCCGTTTCGCAAACAAGCGTTTGTTTCGCGCCTCCGCGCTCTATTTCAATCTCTATCGCCTCGTTAATCTTGGGTAGATAATCGTCAAACGCAACATCTACCACTGGCCCCGTAATCTGAATCACCTCTCCGATTTTTCCTGCCATCGTTTTCCTTTCAAAAATTATTTCATCGCTTCGGCGCCGCTGACGATCTCGCTAAGTTCCGTCGTGATCGCCTCTTGGCGGGCTTTATTGTATTGCAAAGTAAGCGTCCTCGCCAACTCTTTGGCGTTTTTCGTCGCGTTTTCCATCGCCTGCATTCTAGCGCTATGCTCTGCGGCAAGCGAGTCGATCAGCGCGTAGTAGAGGTTAAACTCCACGTAGCGTTCCACAAGCGTATTAAGAATCGTTTCGTCCCCTTTTGGTTCAAACTCGATAATCGAGCGCTCCTCGATCGGCTCTACGCGGTTGATGTCGATCGGCAACAGCAAAATCTCGCGCATCTCTTGAGAGATCATATTTCTAAAGCCGTTGTAGATCAAAATAACTCGATCGGTCAGCCCCTTCATATAATCGCCCACAGATTTGGCGATATGCTCTTTCGCCTTTTCAAAATTGGGCGCGGAGCTAAGTCCGATCGTCTCGTCGTAAAGCTCCACGCGGTTAAACTTAAAATACTCCACGCCCTTTTTGCCGATGCCGCGCATACGCACTTTTATCTTGTTTTCGCGGCACTCTTCAAGTTTCTGGCTTATCGTTTTGATCGTTCGGTAGTTAAAGCCGCCGCATAATCCTTTATCGGCGGTAACAAAGATCAGGTCGATTTTTTCGACTTTCTCGATTTTCTCGTCTTGCGGCGCAAAATAACGGCTCTCGATTCCGCCTATTCGGTAGGTTTCGATCTGCCTTGCGATCGTCGAAAGCATTTCGTTTAGCTTTTGCGAATAGGCGCGAGATTGCGTAGCCACCTCTTGAGAACGTTTGAGCTTCACGGTAGAAACCAACTTCATAGCCGAAGTAGTTTTCTGCGTGTTATTAACGCTCTTGATTCGGCGTTTAATATCTTTTAAAGCCGCCATATTTCAACCTTAATTCGCGCTAAAGACGCTTAGGAAATCTTCCAACGCCTTCCTTAATTCCGCTTCGCTATCTTTGTCGATCTGCTTTTTGGAGCGGATAGCCTCCAAAATATGCGGATATTTTGCTTCTAAAAACGGATATAACTCCGCTTCAAAACGATTGACCGAGCTTGCGGGAACGCCGTCCAAAAACCCTTTGGAAGCCGCGAAAATAACGGCGACCTGCTTTTCGATCGCAATCGGAGAGTATGGCGGCTGTTTAAGCGTTTCAACCATCTTTTGCCCGCGTTCAAGTTGTTTTCGGCTCACCTCGTCCAAATCGCTGGCAAATTGGCTAAACGCCTGCAACTCTCTAAATTGCGCCAAGTCGCCCTTAAGCGATCCCGCAACCTGTTTCATAGCTTTAATCTGCGCCGCGCCGCCTACGCGAGAAACGGAAATGCCCACGTTGATCGCGGGACGAACGCCGGAGTTAAACAGATCGGTTTCAAGGAATATCTGCCCGTCGGTAATCGAAATAACGTTTGTAGGGATATACGCCGAAACGTCGCCCGCTTGCGTTTCGACGATCGGCAACGCCGTCAAACTGCCCGCGCCTTTTGCGTCGCTCATCTTCGCGGCGCGCTCCAATAAACGCGAATGTAGATAGAAAACGTCGCCAGGAAAGGCTTCGCGCCCAGGAGGACGGCGTAAAAGAAGCGACATTTCGCGGTAAGCAACCGCGTGTTTAGACAGATCGTCATAAACGATCAAGGCGTGTCGAGAGCTGTCGCGGAAATACTCGCCCATCGTAACGCCCGTATAGGGCGCAAGATACTGCATAGCCGCCGATTCGCTCGCGGCGGCGCTGACGACGATCGTATATTCCATAGAACCGTGTTCTTCCAAACGACGGACGACTTGAGCGACGGTGCTTTGCTTTTGACCGATAGCCACATAGATACAGACGACGTCTTGCCCTTTTTGACTGATAATCGTATCCACCGCGACGGTCGTTTTACCCGTTTGGCGATCGCCGATAATCAATTCGCGTTGTCCGCGTCCGATCGGAACCAAAGCGTCGATCGCCTTTAGACCCGTTTGGAGCGGCTCATGAACGGACTTTCTCGCCATAATACCCGGCGCTTTTTCCTCGACGAAACGGATTTTCGCCGCCTCGATTGGACCTTTGCCGTCGATCGGCTCGCCAAGCGCATTTACGACGCGCCCGATCATACCGTCGCCGACGGGAGCGGAAAGCAGTTTGCCCGTGCGTTTCACCGCCGTGCCCTCGATAATGTCCGCCGCCTTGCCCAAAACTACGATACCTACGCTATCCTCGTCAAGGTTCAGAGCTAAGCCCTTTTCGCCGCCCTCGAACTCGACGATTTCTTCCGCCATAATGTTTTTCAAGCCATAGACTTTAGCGATGCCGTCCGCTATAGAAACGACTCTGCCCACCTCTTGAATGTCGAGCTTAAGCTCGTAATTTTCAATCCGATCGCGAATGATCGCGCTAATCTCTTCCGTTTTTAACGCCACAATTACCCCTTTCTTTTTAGTTATAGTCCGCGCAAAATATGTCCCAAGATCTGGGAGCGTATCTGCGCTTTTGAAAAATCGACCTCGACTCCAAGATCGTCGATCGCAACCCGCACGCCGTTATACGATCGTTTGGATTGCGTTAGTTTGATCTCCGCGCCAAGCCGTTTGGTCAGCGACTTTGCCAACGCCTCTAGCTTTGTTTTTTCTATCGGAGACTGCGCGTCGACGATTCCGTTATATGCCGATCGTTTGCCCGCGATCGCCGCTTGCGTTTCTTTGACGATATACGGCAATGCGTTTAAACGGTTCTTTTCGGCAAGAAGCGATAACAGATTGATAAGTTTTACTGGTTTCTCGCTTAAGGCTAAACCGATCAGATCGACCTTATCGGCGTTTGAAACAAGCGGCGATTTGACAATCTCCGTAAATTTCTTGTTGGAAAATAGCGAGGAGAGGTCGTCAAGAAGCGAAAGAATCTTGACTAACTCCTTTTCGTTCGATGCGGCGATCAAAGCCTGCGCGTATCTTTTTGCGGCTAATTTATCGTTCATTGCAACGCTCGCTTTCTTAGAGTTTCAATAACCGCGTCCTGATCGTTTAAAATCTCCTCCGCGCTTAAAATCTCGCCCATAGCGCTTGCGACGACGGCGCGGATCATCTTATTTTCCGCAACGATCTTGTTTTCGTCTTTAAGTTTGTGAAGAATTTTAATCTCCTCTTCGGTTTTCGCCGCTAAACGCTCGCCAATGGCGATCGCCTCTTCGTTGGCAAACTTGATTGCGCTCTGCGCAGTCGCCCTCGCCTCCTCTAAAGCCGCTTCGGCTTTTTCGCGTTTCGCCCTCGCCTCTTTGGCTTTGTCCTGCGCCCGTTCAAACGCGGTTACGATCGATTTGACGCGATCGCCAAAGAACTTTTTGATAAATCCGGCGAGTAGCCAATAGACCAATGCCGCGAAAATAACAAAGTTAATCGAACGCCACATAATATCGACTTCGCCCTCTTCGGCAAAGGCGATCGTAGCTACGCCGACAAATAGTAGAATTTTTATCATTCGCCCTCCTTACGCCGCGATAAATTTGCTTTTGACGCGCTCTTTGAATAGCGGCGCTTCGCCTAGCAAGGCGCTATTTAAGTTTGCCTCGTCGGTTTTCAACGCGATTTCAAATTCGCTTAACTCTTTGGCGATTTTCTCGCGCTCGGCGTTTAAGCGCTCTTCGGCTTTGAGTTTCGCCTTTGTCAAAGCCTCCTCTTTAATCCTATGCGCCTCTTGTTTCGCGCTTAATACGACCTCTTGCGCCTGCGCAAGCGCCCGCGCCGCCTCCGCGCCGTCCTCGTCCGCGCCGCCCTGATCCTTTTGCAAACGATCTTTTCTAGCGTCGATATGGTTAAGTATCGGCTTGAAAAGCGTAGCGTTCAGAAAGACGAGCAAAAAAATAAAGAGGGCAAAAAAGCCTCCCATTAAAATCGGATCAAAGTCAATCATCAATCGCTCCGTAAATAAAATATAGTTGGTATGCTAACACAGACGAACATAAAACTCGCAAAAAACGCCTACTTTTCGACTATCCGCAACAAGCGATCGCGCAACTCTAGCGAATCGATCGGAATAATCAGCGCGTTTCTGCGCGGCTTTACCTCTACGCCGTTTGTCTTAAACGCCTCGACCAGCGCGCCTAGATCGATCCCTTTGGTTCTAACGATCTCTTTTGACGACGCGCTTTGTTTATCGCGTCTGAACGACTGCAAAAGCGCCTCCGTTTCGCGCACGCTTAGTTTTTGATTGACGACGCTATCGACAATCTTGCGTTCTTCGCGTTCGTCCAGCCCGACAAGGATTTTGCCGTGTCCGTAGCTGATCTTTTCGCTCGCGATCGCCTCTTTTGCGTAGTCGCCAAGTTGCAAAAGCCTTATGATATTCGTAACGTAAGCTCTGCTTTTGCCCACCAAATCGGCTAACGCCTCGTGGGTCAGACTATGCTCCGTGATCAGTTCGCTAAAAGAGGAGGCAAGCTCCAGCGGATTAAGGTCTTGGCGCTGGATGTTCTCGATCAGGGCAAGCTCGCGCAATTTGCCGTAATTTATATCGGCGACGATCGCGCGAATCGTATCTAAGCCCGCCAACTTCGAGGCTCTTAACCGCCTCTCGCCCGCGATTAAAACAAACTTGCCGCCTTTTTCAAAGACGACGATCGGTTGCAAAAGTCCGTGCTGTTTGATCGACGCGGAAAGATCGGCTAACGCCTCGTCGTCAAAACGTTTTCTAGGCTGAAAGGGGTTCGGCTCGATCTCGCTTACGTTCAAGATCAGTATCGCTTCGGTATTGCCGCGAATGTCCGCCGCGTAGGCTTCTTCCACTTCGTCCAAAATCGCGCCGATCCCGCGCCCCAAAGTCGCTCTTTTAGCCAACTCTCGCTCCCAGGATCGCTCCGGCTAGATTTTGATAAGCCGAAGAACCGATCGACTTCACGTCGTAAAGAATAACGGGCTTGCCAAAGCTAGGCGATTCGGCGAGTTTGACGTTGCGCGGGATATAGATAAAGCCCTCGCCGTTTTCGTCAGTATCGTTCGTGGAGAAAAGTTGCGACGAATAATGCTCTTTAAGCTCCGTAAAAACCTGTTTAGAAAGGTTGTTGCTAGAGCTAAACATCGTGGGCAAAAATCCTCTGACCTTCAATGTTGGATTGATCGTTTTGCGGATCATCTTAACCGTGTTGAATAGTTGCGCAAGCCCTTCCATAGCGAAGTATTCGCATTGAATTGGAATAATCACGCTGTCAGCCGCGCACAGCGCGTTGATCGTGATTAGTCCAAGCGTGGGCGGCGTATCGATGATCAGGTAGTCGTATTCGTCGCGGGCGGGTTTGATCTTCTCTCGCAACGCAAGCTCTTTTTGCGCGTATTCTTTGGCGTAGAACTCTTTTTCAATACCTACTAAACCGATATTCGACGGGACGAGATCGAGATTGGCAAGCTGCGTTTTAAGCGTAACGTCGCGCAACTCCTTCGCGCCGCGTAAAACATGGTAGATATTGTATTCGTAGGCGTTCCTACGAAATCCGTAGTGGCTGGTCGCGTTGGCTTGCGGATCCGCGTCGATTAGTAGAACGCGCTTTTCCGCAACCGCGAGCGACGCGGCTAGATTGACGGCGGTCGTCGTTTTGCCGACCCCGCCCTTTTGATTGGCTATCGCAATTACTTCGCTCATCGCTGGCTAAACACCCTTTCTTGCCCTATGCGAACCGAACCGTCCGCTTCTAAAACCGCGTCTTTTAACGAGAAATCGCCTAATTCCGAATGGACGCGGCAGGCTTGACTAAGCGGGTATTCTAGTCTGTATCCGCTAAAAATATCATTCCAGCTTCGTTTTTTTTCGACCTCTTCTAAGAAAACCGCCAGCGCTGAAGCGGGATCGGCGGCAATATCGAGCGATCCGAAAATCGAATCGGGCGCGACGATATTTAGCCCGATTCCCACGATCGCGACCTCTCCAAAGCGCTTCGTTATAACGCCGCCTAACTTTTTTTCGCCAATATAGAGATCGTTTGGCCACTTTAGCCACAAGCGCGAACCCAAAAAAGCGATTGTCTCCTTGAATAGATAACCGTAGTAGAGCGAAGCGCTTTGCGGCGGCAGATCGCTAGGAAGCGCCTCTAACGGTAAAGCGAACGAAAAGGCTAAATTTCCTTTCAGTCCGAGCCAGTCGTTTTCGCGGCTTCCCACGCCGCTTGTCTGATCGAGCGTCCAAACGCAGATCGGCGCTTTCAACTTGCCGTTTTTGATTGCGTTTTCTAAAAAGAGCTGCGTCGAGGCGATCGACTCAAGATAACAAATCTCCAACCCCTAACCTTTTTCCGTTTAGATAATCCATAGCGCTCATTACCCCTTTGCCGCTTGGACAAACTTTCGCGATCGACGCCGCGCCTACTTTACAGCCGATTATAACGGATTTAGCGCTTTTGTCGACGGCTAAAATCTCGCCGATCGTGCCGTTAAGATCGAGCGCTTTTACGTCTATTAGTTGTAGATCGTTTTGCAAATAGATATTAGGGCGATCGCGATAGGCTCTAGCGGCGTTTTCTATCTCTTTTGCCGATCGGTTAAAATCGATTAACGCGTCTTGCCTTTTGATCTTTTTAACAAGGCTTGATTCGCAATGATTTTGCGCGATAGGTTGAACGTTATCGATCGTTTTTAACGCGCTTAAAACAAGTTTCGCGCCCGTTTTTGCAAGCGCGATCGTTAGCGTTTGCAGATCGTACTGGCTCGTATCGATTAGCGAAAACGCGATCGTTTCTCCGCTATCTAGCGTTTTTCTTACCTTCATTAACGTTACGCCGCTAAAACGATCGGCGCTTAATAAAGCCGCTTGGATCGGAGATGCGCCGCGATATTTTGGCAAAAGCGAAGCGTGAAGATTCCAACACGGCGCGATCGACAATACGCGATCGCTAATCATCTGCCCGTATGCCGCTACGATTATCAGATCGGGTTTAAGGCTTTCTAAATCTACCGCGATATCGTCTAATTTATGCGGTTGGGCGATCGGGATATTGCGCTTTAGCGCCTCCGTTTTAACCTCGCTTGATTTTAATATCTGTTTTCTGCCAAAGGGCTTGTCCTCTTGCGTAAGCGCTAAAACGATATTTGCGCCAAAATCCAATAGATCGCTAAGTATGATCGCCGCGTATTTCGGCGTTCCCATAAAAACTATTTTTGGCAAAAGAGCGTCCCCTTCTCATATACGCCCGTTTTCAAAAAATTTCTTGCGTGCGATAGATCGAATCCGCTTGAAAGAAACATCTTTTTACCGCGTTGCAATAAGTAATCCGCCGCTTTAAGTTTCGTTACGATTCCGCCTGTGGCGAATTCGCCGTTAGGAGTTGCGCGGCTCTCTAACGCCTCTTGCGGTATCGCGCAGACAAGCGGAACAATTCTAGCGTTTGGATCGCTCTGCGGATTCGCGTCGTAATAACCGTCTACGTCGGTAAGTATGATCAATAAATCCGCGTCGAAAAAATAGGCGACTTTTGCGGAAAGCTGATCATTGTCGCCGCGCAAAAGCTCGTCGAGCGCGACGGTGTCGTTTTCGTTAATAATCGGCAAGATTCTATGCGCCAAAAGCGTATTAAGCGCGATCTTCGCGTTTTCTGAATGGCTAAAGTTTTCAAAGTCGTCTTTCGCGATCAAAATCTGCGCTACGTTTATATGATAAGGCTTAAAAAGATCGGCATAAATATTCATCAAAACCGCCTGCCCCACCGCAGCTAAAGCCTGTCTTTCGGGCGTTTTTTTATTCGATAGCTCCGGAACGACGCTATGCCCCGCCGCAACCGCGCCGCTACTTACTAAAATTAACTCGTTTTCTTTATGAATCTCCTGCAAAAAAGCCACGATTTCGCCCATTCTCTCCAGCGAAGGAACGCCGCGATCGCAAAGCGTCGACGTTCCAACTTTAACCGCGATTCGCATTTTTCTCCCGATCGATTAGTCTATTTAATTTATAAATTGTCTCTTTTAGATTGTAACCGCTTACCGAACTAATAGGTAAAGCGAAAGTTTTTTCGTCGTCGTAATAACTAAAACCTTCCCCATCTTTTTGCGGTTTTATCTTTTGCGTTTTGAAAAAATCGTCGATCTTATCTTTGGCGCTCGCAGGATCCGCGTCGATACGGCTAAAAACGATCGCTTTGCTTCGCGTAAAAAGCGCCTCGCTATATCTTTTAAGCTCGATTAAAAGTTTTTCATACTGATCGCTTGGCGTAATCTGGCTTTGCGTATCGAGGACAAAAAGCAAAATCCGCGTCCGCTCGATATGGCGCAAAAACTCTACGCCAAGCCCTCTGCCGTCGCTCGCACCCTCGATAATGCCCGGAATATCGGCAAGCGTAAAACTCTTGTAATCGCCGACTTGAACCACGCCTAAATGCGGCGTAAGCGTCGTAAAAGCGTAATCGGCAATTTCGGGTTTCGCGTGGCTGACCGCGCTAATAAAGGTGCTTTTGCCCACGTTTGGAAAGCCCGCCAGTCCCGCGTCGGCGATCAGTTTAAGCTCTAGGCGAATCTCCCGCGTAACGCCGCTTAAACCGGGCTGGGCGTATGTCGGACGCTGGTTTGTCGACGATTTGAAATGGACGTTGCCCTGCCCTCCTTTACCGCCTTTTAAGAAAATGACGGACGCGCCGCTATCGGTAAGGTCTAAAAGAAGCTCGTTTGTCTCTTTATCGAAAACTTGAACGCCGGGCGGAACTTTTAAGATCAGATCCTCGCCGCTCGCGCCCGTTTTATTGCGCGAACCGCCCGCTTCGCCGTTTGGCGCTTTATAAACTCGTTTGCCGCGATAGCGCGATAGCGTGTCGGCGTTTGGATCCACTTCAAAGATCAAATCGCCGCCCCTGCCGCCGTCGCCGCCGTCCGGACCGCCCTGAACGATAAACTTTTCGCGCCGAAAACTGACGCACCCCGCGCCGCCTTTGCCCGACGCAACCATAATCTCTACGCGATCGATAAACATTCAAAATCCATTTTATTTTGTAAAAAGTCGCGTATTGTATTATCTCTTGCCTTGCGATCGCAAATTTCGCCGCCGCCGCGCAAAACCAAAATCGTCTATTCTAAGCAAAGTAGTATTACGATCGCAAAGGGTTTCAAAAATAGCTTAAACGCAAAGGAATAAAGATAAAGTTTATATGTAAAACGTTTATCGCTTTGGTTTTAACGACGGTATCTATTTACGCGCAAAGCGCGTTTAATAATGGATTAACGGCTATCGAAAACGGCGATTATAAAAAGGCGATCGAAC
>JAISRI010000174.1 GCA_031273735.1 Helicobacteraceae bacterium | reverse complement strand
ATCGCCGATCTTACCCGCCCTTCGCCGCAGTTATACGCCATAATGGCGAGCGACCATTTGCCAAATTGCGAATATAAATCCTTCAAATAGCGAATCGCCGCGTCGGTCGATTTGATCGGATCGCGTCTTTCATCGACGTAGCTATCGACCTTTAACCCGTAGCGCTTAGCGGTTCCAGGCACAAACTGCCATATTCCAGCCGCCTTAGCGGTAGAGTAGGCGCGGGGTTTGAAGCTAGATTCCGCCATAGCCATATAGACAAGCGCGGGCGGCAGTCCCGCGTCGGCGATCTTTTGTTTAATTAACGGCTGGTAGATGTAGGCGTCGGAAAGAATACGCATAAAGGTTTCTTGACGATAAAAGACAAAATTGCTCTTCATAGTCTGAAACTCTGGGTCTAGCAGAAAAGATTCGTCTACGTCCAAAGAAATAAGCGCCGATCGGTCACGGTGTCCTTCGTTAGACTCGTATAGGGCTGCGAAACATAGACAACACGCGAGTAGCGACGCGATGATTTTGCGCATTAGAACTTCTTTCTTCGGTAAAATAAATCGCCGATTATAGCTTGCTAAGGCTTATGGCGGCGAAACGTTACAATGTTCGGTATGCAAATCCCTTTTATAAATCGTCCGTTTTGGTTTTTGGTAAGGCTCTATCAAATTGTTTTATCGCCGATTTTTGGACGATCGTGCCGCTTTTATCCAACCTGCTCCAACTACGCGCTTTGGCTTTTGGAAAAACGATCGCTTCCGATTGCGCTGGCTTTGATCGCGCGGCGCGTGGCGCGTTGCAACCCCCTTTGCAAGGGCGGTTTTGACTATCCAAGCCTGCCGCTTAACGCGGCGCCAAAAATCGCCGCACTCCGCGCGCCCCAAAGGCGATCAGGTAAAATTATATGGTTTTTAGCGCCAAAAGGCGATCGCTATCTCTTAATTAAGGCAAGGAATGCAAATGCTGGTAAAACCAATGGGGCGCGGCTATCAAACAAATTGTTATCTACTAACTAGCGACGATAAGACGATTATTATCGATCCGGGTATAGAGGCTACGCAGTGGGTAATACAAAACGCGAAAAATCCAATCGCGATCCTAAACACGCACGGACATTTCGACCACACATACGACGACGCGCTTTTGCAACGGGCGCTAAAGATACCCGTTTATATCCGTAGCGAAGATAGCTTTATGCTCGATAGCGATCGTTACGATCCAAACAGAGAGCCTTGCAAAGCCGACGTTTGCGTAAGCGACGAAGAGTTAATCGAGTTAGAAGGTTTTCGTTTTCGATTTAGACATTTTGCGGGGCATACCCCTGGTTGCTCTATGATCGAGTTTGAGGATCGTATTTTTAGCGGCGATTTTATCTTTGACGATACGATCGGCAGATACGATTTCCCCGCTTCTAGCCCGCGCGATATGAAACGATCGCTAGAACGCTTTATGAGTCTTTACGCGGATGATAATAGACCGCTCTATCCGGGGCACGGCAAACCGACGGATATACAAAACGCCAGAAAGTTCCTTCCCGCGTTTATCGACGCTTTAAGGTTTTATTAAGTTTTTTGCCGCCACGCGCAAACGGGTAATAACGAAGCTGCGCGTTTGCGCTCCTACGCTGGAACGCGAGAGCAAGGTTTTTATAAGCGCGTTTTTCCTATGTTTTGCGTGAAAGCGTCGCGCATTTTATTAATAGCGTCGTCGAAGGCGTAAAGCCCTCGTTGTTCCAGCGCTTCTTCTTTGCGGATAGCCGCCGCTAGCGCTTCTTTGATTTTAGGCAGTTCGGCTAACATCATCGCGGACTTATTCGCAAGCTCTTTTGCCGTGTTATTGATATTGCAATTTTCATAAAAAGTGGCGGCGCGTTTATATTCGCTTTTTTGAATATCGTTGCGCGAAGCTCTTCGCGCCCGATCCATCTGTTCGGCAAGGTATAAAGCTACGTCGCCAGCGGGGGCGAATTGAAAGATTCGTTTAATCTCCGTTCGCGCTCCGTCCTCATTTACCACAATTTCTTTTAGTTCGTCGAGCGTCATAGATTGCACCTGTTCCAACGTCAGCGCGCGGGCTTTATTGATAGCCTCTATATTCTTATTGATCCCATCGACGCTCTTAAACAATCTTTCAACATTTTCTTTGGCGTTTTTTATCGCCCGATCTTTGACGCTATGCGCCTGCTTTAACCTCATCCAGATCTGCTGGGCTTTGCTTGCCATAGGCATTCCGTTCGCGCTAGTTAAAATTGGCGCGTAAGAACCTGCGCCGTCGATCGCCTCTTGAACAATTTTATCGATAAGGTTTACATTTTTCGCCCGATCGACTCGTTCAAAAAAGGTATCGGCGATCGCCTCTTTGAACAGCTTTTGATATTCGATAAAATACGCCTTTGACTGATTAAGCACAAACGCCTGCTTTTTTGAATCGTTTTTCACCTCTGTTGCGATCAGATCGTCAAAACCAGCCTCTTTGCTAATAAGATAATTGATCTCCTTGTCGATATACTCTTTAAGCGCCAAAACACAACCTTCGATTCTAAATTGCGTATAACTTTGGAGCGTCTTAAAATTGATTGTAGCCAACGCGACGGGATATTCGATTATATCCTTAATCGCTTTGCTCATAACCGCGTATAACTCGGTAGAATCGTTTATCATAAAAAGCTCGTTTTCAAACGTGCTTTTACTAAGAAAAAACGCTTCTACCGTAGCGCGTTGCTCGTTTAGATCGACGTGGGCTTTCATATTCGCTTCGTAAAGCCCGTCAGCCCAAAAGTTTTTTGGCTATTTCGCTAATACGTTTACCGTCGGCTTGCGACCCGATCGCGGTTTTAGCGGCGCTCATTACCGCGCCGATCGTCTTTTGATCAAGCGCGGCGATAATCGTTTGCAGTTTTGCTTCAAGCTGTTCGTCGTTAAGCTGTTTGGGTAGATACCCCTCGATAATCGCGACCTCTTTGCTCTCCTTCTCGACAAGATCGATGCGGTTTCCAGCCTTGTATTGCGCAATCGCATCGAGCCGAAGTTTGATCTGCTTTTGCAAAATCTTCTCTACGTCCGCGTCGCTTAGGCTCTTGCGCTCGTCGATCTCGACCTGTTTTAGCGCGCCAACGACGTTGCGAAGCGTATCGCGGCGAAAATCGTCGCGTTCGCGCATAGCGGTTTTGACGTCCTCTCTAATCTTCTCTGTTAGCCCCATTTTTGCCCGCCTATTTTTGGAATTAAAGTTGCTATTAAAAATTAAATTGTAACCAACTAGGAGTAAAAAGATGCGTAGAACATTGATTTTTATAGCGTCGTTCGCGTTTTTGGGGTGCGCGGGAGCGTTTGATCCGCAGATCGACTTTAAGCCGCCGGAATACGTCCAGCAAACGCCCTCGCGCGAAGAGGAGGAGTCTAGCGCGCTTGGCAGCCTATTTGGACGCGGCGATAATCCGTTATTTTCCGATCGCAAGGCTATGAAGATTAACGACGTGGTAACGGTGCTGATCAACGAAAGATTACAAAGTAGCTCTAGCTCGAATAGACAACTTAATCGCTCGCAAAATAGCCAATTTTCGCCCGGCGCTTTTACCTACGCAGGAACGTCGGATAATGGCAAAAAGATTACAAGAAGCTTAAATAACGGCGTCGGATTTGGTTTTCAAACCAACAGTACCAACGAATTTGACGGCGGCGGAACGGCGACGAGAAACGAAAACTTTACGACGACGATCAGCGCGAGAATCATAAAAGTTATGCAAAACGGCAACTATTTTATCGAAGGACGGCGCGAAATTATGGTAGATGAAGAAAAGCAGATCATACAAATTAGCGGGGTCGTGCGTCCCGACGACATCGCGCAAAACAACACGATCGGCTCGGCGTATATCGCCGACGCGAAAATCTCCTACCGTTCCGAAGGCGCTATTAAACAAAACTCAAAGCAGGGCTGGGGAACAAGGCTCTTAAACGCGATTTCGCCGTTTTAACGCCGCATAATTGCCTTAAGGAAATAGATCTCTAATTTACGTCAGTTTTGAAATATCTTAGGGAACGCTTAATATAATGCGGCTATGAAGGCGGCGTTAATACAACAATCATTTACGGCAAACAAGCGCGAAAATATGGCGCAAAGCGCGGCGCGTATCCGCGAGGCGGCAAAAAACGGAGCGCGGCTGATCGTTTTAAGCGAGTTGCACAATAGCTTATATTTATGCCAAAGCGAAAACCCCGATTTTTTTGATCTAGCCGAAACGATACCGGGCGAATCGACCGACTATTTTGGCGCGATCGCTAAAGAGCTAAAAGTCGCGCTGGTTTTGTCGCTTTTTGAAAAACGCGCAAAAGGGTTGTATCACAATACGGCGCTTGTGATAGAAACAGACGGAACGATCGCGGGCAAATACCGAAAAATGCACGTTCCAGACGACCCCTCTTTTTACGAGAAGTTTTACTTTACGCAGGGCGATCTGGGTTTTAAGCCGATCGAAACAAGCGCGGGAAAGCTCGGCGTTTTGGTCTGTTGGGATCAGTGGTTTCCCGAAGCGGCGCGGCTTATGGCGCTAAACGGAGCGGATATTTTGATCTATCCTACGGCGATCGGCTGGGATTTGAACGATAGCGACAACGAAAAAGCGCGGCAGTTAGAGGCGTGGCAAACAATTCAGCGATCGCATGCAATCGCAAACGCCATTCCCGTTATTAGCGCCAATCGCGTCGGGTTTGAGAAGGGAGAGTGCGACGAGGGCGCGGGAATCGACTTTTGGGGGCATAGTTTTATCTGCGGCGCACAAGGCGAGATTATCGCAAGCGCCGATCAAAACGCGACGATCCTTTACGCGGATTTAGACTTTACTCGCTCGGAAAATGTTCGCCGAATATGGCCATTTCTACGCGATCGCCGTATCGATAGCTACGCCGACCTAACCAAACGCTTTGTAGATTAGCGCTCGCCACAATGCCTCGCGAAAGTAGCGAGGCA
>JAISRI010000013.1 GCA_031273735.1 Helicobacteraceae bacterium | reverse complement strand
CATAGCCTAGAGGGGCTTGCAAAACATATAGCGGGCGGAACGCTACATTTTTTGCAAATCGCGGAGGCGACGCTAAAAGGCGATAAAACTGCGGAACATATCTTGTCCGCGTTGAAAACGGAATATACAAATTAAACGAAAACATATCAAAAGCAAGGAGCGTAATTAGTTGAACGCGGAATCGCGAAAAATCTGATTCGTTTCGACGAAGAAAGCAATAATGTCGAGTATATTGCGCAAAACAAGCGGCTTCGCTAATGTTTGGTCTTTGCCTTTTGGGTTCCGTTTCAAGACGGCGCTCGATTGCGTCATAATCTCCATCCGATTCGTAGAATTTCTAAATGTCGCCAACCCAATAATGCCTGCGGGTTGGCTCTATATTGTCGCGTTCAGCATCCGATCTATTCGCCGTAACGCGCCGATACTGCTCCGAAGCTAAAACCGCCGCCGCATTATGCGCGGGCGAGTTGTATCGGTTTCGGCTCTCTTTAGATTCGCGGTATTGGTCGAATTGCTCTTTGAACAGATCGGCGTAAATATAGTTCCCGTCAAACGATCGCGGATCGTCGATATATCTTTGAATAAACTTTTCGGGATCATTTTGGTCGGCAAAAATAACTTCGTCTTCGACTTTTTGCCGATCATTCTCGGCAAAACTAATTTGTTTAATCTGTTCCATTTCTATAGCACGTCGTTGAAAACCGAAACCATTTGAACGCTCCTATTGGGTATTTTGATAGTTATTATAGCTACGAGATAATTTAATTTGCGGGATTTTATAAATTAAAACGACGATCGTTCGGCTATAATACGCGCAAAAACGGATAAGCGATGGTAGAAAAATACGCGAGAGAACAGATGAAACGGCTGTGGAATACGCAGGCAAAGTATAGCGCGTGGCTAGAGGTAGAAAAAGCGGGCGTTCGCGCTTGGAACAAATTAGGGCTGATCGCCGATAGCGATTGCGAAAAAATCCGCCAAAACGCCAAATTTGATATAGCGCGGATCGAGGAGATCGAAAAAACGACAAAGCACGACGTTATCGCCTTTTTGACTAGCGTTTCAGAGAGTTTGGGCGACGAGGGGCGCTTTGTGCATTACGCGATGACTAGCTCCGATACGATCGACACGGCAAACGCTCTTTTGATGCGCGATTCTCTTAAATTGATTATCGACGGCGCGCAGACGCTTCTCGAAGCTATCAAAACGCGGGCGATTGAACACGGATCGACGCTTATGATCGGGCGTAGCCACGGTATTCACGGCGAGCCGATTACGTTCGGGCTGGCTCTCGCGATCTGGTATGAAGAGCTAAAACGGCATATAGAGAATCTGACGCAAACGCTGGAGGTTATCGCCGTAGGCAAGTTTAGCGGCGCAATGGGTAACTTCGCGCACGCGCCGATCGAGTTTGAAGAGCTTGCGTGCGGCTTTTTGGGCTTAAAAAGCGCGAAGGTTTCCAATCAGATCATTCAGCGCGATCGTTACGCGCGTCTAGCTTCGGCGCTGGCGCTTTTGGCAAGCTCGATCGAGAAGTTCGCCGTGCAGATTCGCCATTGGCAGCGCACGGAGGTTTATGAAGCCGAAGAGGACTTTAGCGAGGGGCAGAAGGGTAGTAGCGCTATGCCGCACAAACGCAATCCAATTTTAAGCGAAAACGTTTGCGGTTTGGCGCGGGTCGTCCGATCGTTTGCGATCCCAGCGATGGAGAACGTGGCGCTGTGGCACGAACGGGATATTTCGCATAGTTCCGCCGAGCGTTTTTGGCTTGCGGATAGTTTTATAACGACCGATTTTATGCTTTGGCGTTTTACCGCGATTGTTTCAAAACTTTTGGTCTATCCGCATAATATGATGAAAAATTTGAATCTGACGGGCGGTTTGGTATTTAGCCAGCGTATTTTATTGGAGCTTTCCAAAGCGGGGCTATCGCGCGAAAAATCCTACGAGATTACGCAAAGAAACTCGATGAAAGTTTGGCGGGCGTTACAAGAGGGAAAAGCGACGATAAACGATCGCGGCGAACTGCTATATTTACGCTTTTTGCTCGACGATCAAGAGCTGATAGAGACGATTGGCGAAGCTAAAATACGCGAATGTTTTGATTATAGCTACTATACGCGCAATATAGACGCTATTTTTAAGCGAGTTTTTGGATAATAGATAAACGACGAGAAATCCAATAGAAAAGTGGGCTATCGGCTTTTGTGCCGTAAAGCGATCGGGGTTTTATCGATATTTTTTTTCGATTTCATTGGGCGTTTTTCAAATAAGCCGATATAAAAAGTCTTGCAATGAGCTTTTGTCCGCTCCAATACGCCAAAAAATGGATCAAAAACTATTGAAATACGCGCAATAAGCGATTAGCCGCAGTTGTCAAAGCCGTTAAAATCGAGTTTGATCGCTTCGGAATAGCTAAAATCTTCGGCTTTTAATTCGCCCATCGATTTATTTTCTATATCCTCTAAAAAGGCTTGGGCGTAAGCCGCGTCGGTTTCATGAACGATCGCGCTATCTAGCGTAATCCCTTCGCCTTTCAACGCGCGGTAGCCAAACCAAAAAAATACGCGGGCAAACTGCTCCGCGCTGGGACTAACGGGCATAACGATCCACCGCTCGCTATGTTTTTTCATCGCCTCTACATATTCGGGATCGTCGCCGCTCCAGATCGTTACGCTGTGATCGAAAGCCTCTACAAACCAACCCAAAAGCTCTTTGACTCGCGTAAAATCTATTACCATTTGCGCCTGATTAAGCCTGTCCGAGCGTAGTAAAAACTCGACGCGGTAGCTGTGTCCGTGAAGGCTCAAAGCGCATTTTGGACTTAACGATCCTCGAACGATATGCGCGTTTTCAAACTTAAAAAGTTTTCTTATAATCATCTATCTCCTTAGCGCGACGCGTTGCGCGTGGGTTATCGACACGGCGATCGCGTCCGTTATATCGAGCGGTTTAATCTCTTGCTTTATGCCCAAAAGAATCTTAACCATATACGCCACCTGCTCTTTTGCCGCTTTTCCCTTTCCCGTAACCGCTTTTTTCACTTGGAGGGGTGTATATTCGTGAAAAACTCCAAGTTCTTGAATAAGTTTTAGCAAGATTGCGCCTCTAAATTGCGCGAGCTTCAAAACCGTCTTTGGGTTGTGGGCGAAAAAAATATCTTCCACCGCCGCCTCGTCTATTTTATGTTTTTTTAAGATCAAGTCCAACCCTTCGATAAGTTCGGGAAGCTGCTCCTGAAGAGGGTTTGAGGCGATTTTAATAAACCCCGCCTCGATTAAACTCATCTTTGAAAATTCAAGCTTCAAAAGCGAATATCCGCATTTTGCCGTTCCCGGATCGATCCCCAAAATCACCATTTTTTACCTCTCGTCGGACAACTTTTTTCACCTGATTTTCACTATGTGAATAACTCGATTTCGCTACCGTGAATACAAATAGCTTATAGGCGTTATGCTAAGATCATTATACTTCATTTGAAAGGACGCTTATGATTTTCGACGTTATTTGCAACGAACTAAAGAGACGGATTCCTAGCGAGGAGTATTCGCGTTACATTACTCCTCTCAAGTTTTTGGAACGCCCGTCAAGGTCTAATCTGATCGTTCTTGAAGCGTCAAATCCATACATAGCGCTATACGTCGAAAACCGTTACGGGCAGACGATCGCCGACTTTTTTGAAAAAGAGAGCGGGACGCGCCCTGTCGTCAAGATAAAAGCTAGAAACGCCGAGGGAAGAAGATCCGCCGAATTTCCTTCAAGAGACGAAAACCAGTCTATCAAAAGCACGGCGTTAAATATCAGCTACACCTTTGATAGCTTTGTCGTTGGACAATCTAACAAATTCGCTCATACCGTAGCCAAAGCCGTCAGCGAAAATCTAGGTTCCGCCTACAATCCCGTTGTGATCTTCGGCGGCGTGGGGCTAGGTAAAACGCACCTTTTGCAGGCGATCGGCAACGCGGTTCAAGCGCAGAAAAAAATCGTAACTTACCGAAAATGCGAAAATATGCTAAACGACTTTATCGAACACCTACGCCTTCAAACGATGGACAGATTCCGCGAGCAGTATCGAAACTGCGACGTTTTATTGATCGACGACATTCAGTTTTTAAGCGGTAAAGAAAACTTCCAAGAAGAATTTTTCTATACCTTTGAAGAGCTTCATTCGCGATCCAAACAGATTGTTTTGACGGCGGATCAACCCCCAAAGATGATCGCGGGGCTCACGGAAAGATTAAAAAGTCGCTTTATGTGGGGACAAATGGCGGAAATTCAGCCTCCCGAACTAGAAACTAAGATCGCTATTATCAAAATCAAATGCGAAATACACAAAATAAACTTAGACAACGAAATTATCAACTACATCGCAAGCAAACTCGACAACAACGTGCGCGAAATTGAAGGAGTTTTGAACAACATCAACTTGTATTGCTCAATGTTAGCGCGTCCAATCTCGTTAGAAGTCGCTAAAGACGTTCTAAAAAACTACCTAAAAGACAAGCTCGAAAACATTACGATCGACAATATAGCAAGCGCGGTCGCCAAAGAAATGAACTGCAAAATCGCCGAAATCAAAAGCAGATCCCGCGTCAAGAAGATAGTAGCGGCGCGAAATATGATCATCTATCTAGCGCGAAAACTCACCCAAAACTCGATGCCTCTAATCGCCGAATATTTCGGAATGAGAGACCACTCCGCCGTCAGCCACGCGCACCGCTCCATCACAAAAATCGTCGATAACGACGCGGATTTCAAGCTAAAAATCGACGCTCTAGCAAGCAAAATTACCGAAAAAGGCGAAGAATAATCGTAGTTTTTGCCAACTTTGCGTATAATCACGCGCAGAAACAAAACATTCATAGTAAAAGGACGAAGGGCTGATTTCACATTTTCACGCCCTCTACTAATACTACTAAAAAATAAAGAAGGAACCAAATGAAGTTCGCAATAGCAAAGCCGACGCTAGAAAATATGCTCTCTACGTTGCAACCGTTTTTAGAAAAAAAAGACGCGACGCTTCCCACCTCACACATTCTTTTTGAATTAAAAGAAGGCGTTTTAACGCTACGCGCAACCGACAACGAAATAGGTTTAAGCGTTCAAACGACGGAATACGAACCGCAAAAAGAGGGTTCTTTCACGGCTGGAGGCAAAAAGATACTAGACGTAGTTCGCGCGTTAAACGACGATCAGATTCTATTGGAGGGCGACGGCGAATCGCTACAAATCAAACAAAACCGATCAAAATATAAACTCCCCGCATTTGAGACAAGCTATTTTCCGACTACCAATCCGCTTTTTGAAAAATTAACAAATCAAGGCGAAGTAACAATCGACGGCGTTAAATTGATTACGGCTTTAAGAAAAATCGCGCCGGCGATCGCTACGAACAATCCAAAATTTGAATTAAACGGCTCTTTGATCGACGTGCGATCAAGTATGATCAATATTGTTTCAACGGATACAAAACGACTCGCGATCTATAAAATTGAACAAGAATCGGATAAAAATTACTCGATTATTATCCCTAAAAAAGCTATCTCCGAAATAGTCAAAATCTTTTCAAGCGATTTAGAGCTTTATTACGACGAAACAAATCTAGTGATAAAAAATAAAGATTATCTGTTTTTTACAAAAGTAATAAACGGTAAGTTTCCAGATTATGAACGTATTATCCCGCGTGAACTAAAATATTCTATGTTATTAGAAACAAATAAGTTTAGCGACGCAATCAAACAGATAAGCGCTTTATCTGCGGAGATCAAAATAACCTTTGAAACGGGCTTAATCAGTTTTGAAACGATTCAATCCGCCGAAAAGACGGAAGAGGCAAAAACGACGTTCGAAGCGGAAATTACTTTTGAATCGCCGCTAACGATCGCCGTCAATAGCAAATTTATTTTGGATTTTTTGACGCAAACGCAAACAGAGCAATTCGCGATAGGGATAAACGAACCTACGACTCCGTTTATATTACGATCTGAAAGTTTTTCCACAATTGTTATGCCTATTATTTTATAACCTAACTCGTAACAACAAAAATGATCCGTAAAAACGGCTTATTTTAACGCGCTAAAAATGTAGATTTTTAGTATTAAAAATAAAAAAGGAGTTCAAATGGCTGAAACAAAGCAGATAAATCAAGCGAGCGAATACGGCGCGAGCAACATTAAGGTATTAAAAGGTTTAGAGGCTGTTAGAAAACGTCCGGGTATGTATATTGGCGATACGTCGATTGGCGGGCTTCATCACCTTATTTATGAGGTCGTCGATAACTCGATCGACGAGGCGATGGCTGGTTTTTGTAACGAGATCAATATAACGCTTACCGAAACTAGCGCGATTATTTCCGATAACGGGCGCGGTATTCCTACAGATATTCACCCAGAAGAAAAAATAAGCGCGGCAACGGTCGTTTTAACCGTTTTACATGCGGGCGGAAAGTTTGATAAAGATACCTATAAAGTTAGCGGCGGTTTGCACGGCGTAGGCGTTTCTGTTGTAAACGCGCTTTCTAAAAATCTAAAGGCGACGATCTATCGCGCGGGGCAAATTTTTGAACAGAACTTTTCTTGCGG
>JAISRI010000009.1 GCA_031273735.1 Helicobacteraceae bacterium | reverse complement strand
ATCCAAACCCAAAATCGTCTGCTTTAACGCGGGATCATAAACGACGCAACGCGAAGCGATCACCGGTAAAACAAACGGGGATTTTCGCGCAAAGCGCAAAGCAAGCTCCGCAAGCGTATGCGCTCCTTCGGGAGATAGCGTGAAAAGAGCGTTGCGAAGAGCGCGATAAGTCAAAATAGATACTCGCTTGTTTTTTATGAGGAGTGTAGCCGATTGCCGCTAAATCTCCGCTTGCTTGCGCCTTTAACCCGCTTTTAACGCTACAAATCCGTCGCGCCCCGTTACTTCCGAAAGCGCAAATCCAAATAACGCAAAGCGCCGCTTCACGATCGTTTGCGAGTCTTAATATTCGCGGCTTTGCCGTATATTGCTAACGGTAATCAAAAAACGCTAATGTATAGCGGAGGCAAAAATGGATAAAAAAACAAAGCGGATACCGTTTAATACTTACTGAAAAAACTGGCGTTGAATAACTTAAAAGAAATTGCAAAACTAACTCAAAAAATACCCGTAGATATGGGCGGCAAAAGCGTTCATAGAAAGCCTCTCAATCGCTCCTTCAATGATGGGGTTAGCCGCAAAAGCGCGGCGGCAAATGGCGCTAAAAACTACGCGATTTTGTTTTGGCGCTAGAAGGGCGTTAGAACGGACGATTTTTAGCGAAAACTTAAACGGGGTTTTGAAGGCTAACGAAGCAAGGCGGGAACAAGGTTTATTAAGTGGTAGCGGAGGTAGGATTTGAACCTACGACCTTCGGGTTATGAGCCCGACGAGCTACCGGACTGCTCTACTCCGCAACGCATACGCTAATCGCCGTTTTACAAGAGGGCGACGCGAAAAAAGACCGACTAAACTGGGGTACAAGGACTCGAACCTCGATTAACTGGACCAAAACCAGCTGTCCTGCCGTTAGACGATACCCCAACGGAAAATCGGAAGCGGGATTATAGCCCTTTTTACCTGTTTAAGTCAAGCCAATTATATCAAAACGACGCTAAATTCGCGCAAAAACGCGGCAAACGAGCGGGTTAAGTTGCGCCCGTAAGCCGTCAAGTTCTACTTGCAGCGCTCCAATAACGCCGTTAGCGAAGTTTGAATCTCGTCCAAATCCTTCTCGCTCGTCGCCTCGAAGCGCGTTACCAAAACGGGCGTGGTATTGGAAGCGCGCACAAGCCCCCACCCTTTTTCAAAGATCACGCGAACGCCGTCTATATCGATAATTTCGCGGATTTTTGGTAGCGCTACGCTAGGGTTTCTTAGCGCGGCTTTAAGACGCTCTATGATCTTAAACTTCTCTTCTTCCGTCGTTTTTATTTTAAGCTCGTCGGTCGAATAAACCTTCGGTAGTTGCGCCGCCGCGCCGTCAAAATCAAAGCCCGCTTTCACAAGCTCGATCAGACGCAAAGCCGCGTAAATCGCGTCGTCGTAGCCAAAGTAGCGATCGTTGAAAAACAGATGACCGCTTACTTCCGCCGCAAAGCTGGCGTTGGTCTCTTTGATCTTGACTTTGAGGTTGCTATGCCCCGTTTTATACATAATCGCCTTGCCAAACTTGTTGATCTCGTCATACATCACTTGGGAGCATTTCACCTCGCCGATCACGACTGGGTTTTTGATATGCCGCGCCAAAAAGATCGAAAGAATATCGCCCTTAAAGTTATTTTTCGCGCTTAACATCGCGATACGATCCGCGTCGCCGTCAAAAGCAAAGCCGTATCTTTGGGCGCCCTTTTTCATCTCTTTTTTTAGAAGCTCTAGATTCTCCTCCTCGCTGGGATCGGGGTGGTGATTAGGAAACGTTCCGTCGGGTTCTTCAAATAGAAGTTTGGCTTTAATTCCTAGATTTTCAAGAACCGGTTTAAGCGCGATCGCCGCCACGCCGTTGCCAATATCGAACGCAAGCGGCGTTTTCAAGCCGCGCAACGCGGCAAACTGCTCGCTTAAATAATTGACGTAACGTTGCAAAGCGTTGATCCAAGTCGCGCTGGGATTGTCGGGGATATTTTCCGAACACGCCTCGATCTTGCGCCCAAGCGCGTAAATCTGCTCGCCGAAAAATGGCGCGTTCCCTACCGTGATCTTAAAGCCGTTGTATTCGGGCGGATTGTGGCTACCCGTGATCATCACGCTAAAATCGGGTCTTACGCCGTTAAACTCGCAAAAACCCGCGAAATAGCTAACGGGCGTGGGACACATTCCAATATCTAGCGGTTTAACTTTCGCGTGGTTAAAGCCGCTCGCAAGCCAGTCGAAAAGTTGCGGCGAGTGAGTTCTCGCGTCGTAGCCAATCGCTACGGCTTTACCCGCGCCAACCTCTTTGCCCAAGACAAAGCCTAGTTTTTTGATCCGATCGGCGTTTAGCTCGTCGCCAAAAACGCCTCGAATATCATACTCTCGATAAATGGACATCTTTTCCTCCTTCGACTTTCATTTCCGCGCCCCTTCTTGTCATTCCCGCGACGGAGCAATAGGCTGTCCCCAGCCGTATATTGCGGAGGAAAGCGGGAATCCAAAACGAGCGCTTTTGCGTCGTGCGTATTTCAAAACCTACGAACCGCGATCGCATTTGATCGTTCGTAAGTCTGAATACGCGCGGCTACGCCGTAGTTGGATTCCCGCCTATGCGGGAATACGCGATATATTTTTCTTACGCGATCAACGCGCATATTATAACGCCAATTTAAGAAACCTTCTATTCTCCGCGCAATATCGAGTTTTTCGCGTTAATCGGCGATAGAACTCAAAACGGCGATCGCCGACCTTACGGCAAACTTTACTATTCGCCTTAGCGCCCGTCGTAATCGCTTGCAAAGAGCGAAAAGACAAAAACCGCTAATAAAACAATCTTTTTCATTGTTCGATCTCATAAGCGTCTATATCGAATTTGCAGTCTTCTTTAACGGGTTCTCGCGTATGAAAGACCATTCCGCTTAGCTGACTGTTATAGCGCCAATAGGCTTTAAGGCGTTCCGCATTATTCATCGTCCGGTCTTTTAGCCAATTTAGCCGATCGCGCACTTTGAGATCAAGAAGATACCCTTCCATTGTGCTAATATCATAATCTCCATACATCGTATTCCGAACCAAAAAAAAGCACCTCATTGAAGTATCCGCAAGCGAAAGCGCTCTTGATTTGTTTTTATCGTCATAGACCTCTAAGGTTTGTTGAAGATAGGTAGCGTCCTGCGTAGAAAGCGCGATCCATATCGGTTCGTCTTTGTATTTATCCAATATATCAAGCTCCACGTCGTCTCTAACGCCGTTTCTATTGGAGTCTACTCCTAAAAGCGTTCTATCTCTTTCAAATAAAGAGGGCTTTTCTGGCTTAACCAAACACCACTCGTTTGGAGCGCCGTTGTGGTATAGAGTTTCTAGGGCTTCTTTGTTAAAGAGGTATCTGCCTTCAAAGTTTATAGAGCTTGTCGATCCGTCGATCTTCATTAAAGCTCCGTTAAACTCGCTCGTTTGAGAACCTACGATCGAAGCGCTAGAACCAGCAAAGGCAAGAGCGTTTATCTTGTAACCCGAAGGAGAATCAACGATTAGATCGCCTTTTACGATTAGCTGTAAGTCTTGGGATTTAGAGTTTGAGTTTATAAAAAGCGTAGTCAGATTATTGTCGTTTGCCCCGATTAAAAACTTTGCGTCGTTTTCGCTAAAAAGCCTAACCGCTCCTTTGGTTTTTAGATTAAAAGAGGTTTTAGAAGTTTGAACGATCAAGTTTGTTACGTGGTAATCTCCCGCTTCAAATACGATCGTTACGTTATTGGCTAGAACCTCTATAGAGCCTATCTGTGTTGAACGGGAGAAAAGAGACCGCTCGATAAAGGAGCGCTAAAGCGAAGCGTTACGTTATCTTTTGAAACGATTAAATTAGGAACAAGGTTTGTTTCAAAAACGCTATCTTGGGTAATCGTTAAAGTTTCGTCTGTTACGTTCGGCTTAAACGTAGGAACAACCGCTTTATCGCTTTTAGAACAAGAGTATGGAGCGTTACCAGCGCTTAAAGCGCTATTACCGCTAGTAGAGCTGCAACCTAGAGTTATGAGCGCTGGGATAAATGAAACGATAAGGGCTTTTGGGAAACTAGGGCAGATCGTCGAAACGATTTCGCTTTTACTCTTTAAGAAAGAAACTAACGAAGCTAGAAACATAAAATGCTCCTTTGGAAAAGTCGATAGATCGTAGCGCAAAGTAGATAAAAATTATGTTGATTTTTAATTTAGATTCCCGATTTCCTCCGCGCCTTGCGTTTCTAAAGGTGCGGGCGCTACAATTTTGTTTCATTTTAGTTGAAAGGATTCCAATGCGTAAGTTTTTGTCGGCGTTGTTTGCCTTCGGGCTATTATTTGCGGGTAACTTAGCCGCTAGCGAGGTTGCGATCTGCTATGCGGACGGTTGGGGAGATATAGGAGATCCGTCCCAAAAGGTTACGTGCAACGGCGATAAACTATCCGGGAGAATGGCGTTTAAGGACGTTTTCGCCAAAGGTTGGACGTTAGCGGGCGTCCAAGCCAACACGAAAATTGCCGTAGTGCGTAGCGGTAGCGATCCGCAGCTAATCACCAACTTTCTCTTTATTTTTGCGAAGTAGTTACGGCTTCAATCCTCGCGTCCCGCAAGGGACGCGACTTCGCGTAGCGCGTTGTTTTACCTCGAAAGAGCCGTTTCAATCCTCGCGCCGCGAAAGGCGCGACTAAGAGTTAGGCGATTTAAGCGAAGTAAAGTTTCGTTCGAGCGCCAAAGCGATCGGGCGATTTTTCTTTGTCGCCCGCAGATAGATCGGTAAGCGTTGGCGTTTAGGCTTGTTTCGCGGCGGTTTTTTGCGCCTCAATCTCTTTTGCGATCTGAATAGCGGCAAGCAACGCCAAGTGATAGCCAAAAGGACCAAAGCCCGCGATCACTCCTGCGGCGACGGGCGAAACGTAGGAGTTGTGTCGAAACTCTTCGCGTCTTGCTATATTGGTAATATGCACTTCGACGACGGGAATCGCCACCGCGCTAATCGCGTCGCGTATGGCGATCGAGGTGTGGCTGTAAGCGGCGGGATTAAGAATAATCGCGTCCGTTTCGCCGTAACACTCTTGAATACGATCGATAATCTCGCCCTCTAAGTTGCTCTGATAAAACTCAATCTGTGCGCCGTTTTGTTCGGCGATCTTGCGCATTTCGTTATGGATCGCGTCCATCGTCATCGCGCCGTAGAGCGATCGCTCGCGCACGCCGATCATATTGATATTTGGACCTTGAATTACCGTGATTTTCACCATTTGCTCCGTTGTTGATTTTGAATTAGGATTATATTCAATCCTTATTTAGCCCGCTAACCCCGTCTTTTTTCGGTGATCGCCTTTTATAAAACCGTGCCCTACAAATTAGACGAGTTACTTATAATTTCTAACCGCTACTTCGTTAATTTCACCGCGTTTCGTGGAGTCTGAATTGATCGCCCTTTTTGCTCGCGCTATAGTAATATGATAAGCGGCGTATTGCTCCTTGATAAAATCAGTCGCGGAATTAGATAGCATAAATTTTAGACCCCTTGAGTTTAATTCGTCGCAACATTCGCGAAGCCTTATTTGGTCGTCGCGGGTAAAACCGCCTTTTGCATAGCCCGTAAAACTAGAGGTATCCGAAACTGGATCATACGGCGGGTCAAGATAGACAAACGCGTCTTTTGGCAACTCTTTAAGGACTTCCGCATAATCGATAGAGGTTAATCGAACGTCGGCGGAATTAAAGTACGCGCTAACCGCCCGAAGCGTAGGGGCGTTTACGATATTCGGATTGCGGTGATTTCCAAAGGGCGCGTTAAACTCACCAGCGCTATTGACGCGGAATAAGCCGTTATAGCAGGTTTTATTTAAATACAATATACGAGCCGCTTTTTTAATATCGGATAATGAAGCGTATTCCTTTTTATTTCTGTCCCAATCCCTTACGGAGTAGAACATATTTTCTTCATTTTTGAATTCTTGCAATGCGTTAATAAGATTTTCAACGTCGTCTTTAATCGCTTGATAAACGTTTATCAATTCGGCGTTTATATCGTTTATAAAAGCGGTTGTAGGTTGCAGTTGAAAAAGTAGCGCTCCGCCGCCGACGAAAGGTTCGCAGTATGTCGTTATCTCTTTGGGGAGTAACGGACGCAACGCGTCTAATAGTTGCCTCTTTCCGCCTACCCATTTCAAAACGGGGGCGACTAATTTATTATTCTTCATCAGAGCTTGCCGTTCATATTCGTTTGGACGCAAATATATACTATACCACGTTTGTCGTTACCTTTAGAGATGCAAACCCAAGCGATCAAAAATATCAAAATAGATAAGGTTACCGTTTGGCAAGGTTGAAGCGACGGCAAACGTTACTCTTTTGCGTAGGCAAGTTGTCCTAACGCTATCGCGCCGTCGTTAGGCGAAAACCGTTCGGGCAGATAAACCTTTTTGCCGTTTGCGCGTAGTTTCTTAAGAAGCATATTAGCAAGCGTTTTATTTTGAAATACGCCTCCGCAAAGAACGATCGGCAGATCGACGCTATTTGCGATTGTAATCGCCATATCGCAAAGCGTATTCAAAAATCGACTAGCGATCTCTTGGGCGTTCGCGCTTGTTACTATCGCCTTGATCATAGGCGAGCAGTCGATCGCGCCGTTTTCGATCTCGAACGGATAGCTTCGCGTTTCGTTTTCGTCGTAGAGCGCTTCGATCATAAGCCCGCTCCGCCCGTCAAATCCGTATTCGGTTTGAACGCCCGCAAGATACGCGACGCCGTCAAATAGCCTACCGATAGAGCTTGTCAATGGCGAATTAAGCCGTTTTTTCAGCATTGTTTCGTAGTTGCGATCGATAATAGCGCCGTCGATTTTGGCTTCGTAAAGAAGCGACGCGACGATTCGCTTCGGCTCTTTGATAGCCGCTTCGCCGCCGATCAGGGCAAAAGGCTTGATATGCGCTAGGCGCGTAAAATCAAAATAAGAGGCGATCAAAAACTCTCCGCCCCATATCGTCCCGTCCGCGCCGTAGCCCGATCCGTCCCACGCGATCGCGAGAACGTCAGAGTTTATCCCATATTCCGCCATAACCGCGAGCGCGTGAGCGTGGTGGTGCCAAACCTGAACGATCGGCAGGTTTTGCGCTTTGGCAAACTCCGTCGTAAAGTAGCGCGGGTGGCGATCGCAGATAATTTTTTGCGGCTCGAAACGATAGAGCCGCTTTAGCGTCGAAACGGCGCGTTCAAAATACTCTTGCGCTTCGATATTAAAAAGATCGCCAATATGCGGGCTAACGACCGCGTTTTTGTCGAACCCGATCGCGATCGCGCTTTTTTGCTCCGCGCCTAGCGCGAGGGCGCTCGCGGGCAGTTTGCGCGGCAGAACGCAAACTTCTGGCGCGAAACCTCTTGCGCGGCGAATCATAACCGTCTGGTTTTCGATCGTCTGCGCTACGCTATCGTCGCAGGCGTTGACAATCTCGCGGTTATGGGTTAGCGCGAAATCAAAAACGCCGCCCAAAGAGGTAAAAAGCGTTTTTTCGTCGATAATAATCGGCGATTCGGATATATTCGCGCTAGTGGCGATCAGCGCGCGGTTCAATCTTTTCAAAAGCAGATATTGAATCGGCGAGCTAGGAAGCATAGCTCCGATGCGATCGATTTGCGGCGCTACAAGCGGGCTAAGATTATAACCTTCGCCCTTTTTCATCAAAACGATCGGGCGGCTTTTGGACGATAACAATGCGCGATCCGCGTCGGTCGCGATCGCCTGCCGTTTTATATCTTCGATCGAAGGAAACAAAACCGCCAAAGGCTTTAACGCCCTTTTTTTGCGTTCGCGCAAACGCCCGATCGCCTCGTCGTTCGCCGCGTCTAAACAGAGCTGATAGCCGCCAAGCGCTTTGATTGCGACGATTGCGCCATTTTCGATCGCCTCAGCGGTTTTTTCGATCGCCTCGCGGTTTTGCGCGATCGTTTCGCCCGCCGCGTTTAAGAGCGTCAAAACCGATCCGCACTCGTTACAGGCGATCGGTTGCGCGTGAAAGCGGCGATCAAGCGGGTTTTCGTATTCGCTTCGACACTTTTCGCACATAACGAAAGATCGCATAGAGGTCAAAGGGCGATCGTAAGGCAGAGAGTAGATGATCGTATATCTCGCGCCGCAGTGCGAACACGAGATAAACGGGTGCAAAAAACGGCGATCGGAGGGATCAAAAAGCTCCTTTTCGCATTCGGCGCATATCGCGGTATCGGGCGGAATATGCGCTTTGATTACGTCGCTTTTGGCGCTTGGATCGATTGTAAAGAGCGCGTTAGCCTCGTTTTGCGCTTCGATCGCGAAGCTATCGATACGCGAAATAACGGCGGAGGCGGGCTTTTGGCTTGTTAGCCGCGTTTGAAACTCTGCGATCGCCTCGCTAACGCCCTGCGCCTCGATTGTAACGCCAAAGCCGTCGTTATAGACTCTGCCGCTTAGTTTAAGTTCGTTTGCCAGCCGATAAACAAAAGGGCGAAAACCTACCCCCTGAACTACGCCGACAATTTCAAAGCGTTTTCGCTCCATCGCCCTTTCTCGCTTTTTATGGTTGCGTCTATCTTGCCAAAAAGCTAATTAGCCGTCGATCGCGGTTGCGAACGTTATAGATTTTTCGTTATAAAGCGCTTTATTTACGTTTAAGGATAAAAAATGACGCGCCAAGAGCGAAAAGAGGCGAACAAAAGAGCCAAAGAGAAAGACAAAGCTTTTGACGAGGCGTTAAAAACGGTTGGCAAAACGCTTGGGTTTAAGTCTATTTTGGCTATTCCCTACAAGTTTATAGACGATTTTGTTTACGAGACGCACATTAGCGCAAATCTAATCGACGCTAATTTGTTGGCTACCGTTTATTTCAAACCGCTAATTCTTGACCGCGTTTATTGGGAGGCGATGGGAATTAGCGAAACGGCGCAAAAACAGCCCAAAAGTTTTCATGTAAAGGGAGCCTTTAGCGCTAATACAATGTATGTATGTCATTTTGATTGCGGCGCGTATGAGAAAATAGAGGATGCAGAACGCTTGGCGAGCGAGATATTAAACGAGGCGCAAAAAAGAATCGATCTTTTTCGAGAAGAAGTCTATGATCTACCGACTTTTGCGCAATACCTATCTAAGCAAAACAAACCCTATCTTAAAAATAATAAAATCTTAACCTTTATCGCGCTCGGAGAATATGAAAAGGCGATCGCTCTAGCCGACGAGGCGATAAAAAACGACAAAGCGGGATTAGGCGCGGGTTTTTGGACGATTGTCGAATACGCGAGGGCTTACGCCAATTCGCTCGTAAGCCGAAAATCGTAGTTTTAATCCTGCCTCAGTTTACAATCGATAAACCTTTTTAGCCTTAAA
>JAISRI010000183.1 GCA_031273735.1 Helicobacteraceae bacterium | reverse complement strand
GGATTAAGTCAGATTCCTCTTGGCGTAGCCTTTGTTCTAAGCGGCGCTTTTCGCGGCGCGGGCGACACAAAAACGAGCTTTTATATCAACTTTACCGCAATGTGTCTTTTTAGGATTATTCCGTCGTTTATCTTAGCGAAACTTTTTAACGACGTTTGGTTTGTATGGATCGCTATGCTAGTAGAAACTTGGCTTTGCGGGATATGGCTGTATTTGGTATTTAGACGCGGAAAGTGGAAGTTGGTTAAAGTCTAATTTCTATCTTAAGTCTTAATTGCGCAGAACGCCCTTATTTTTCATAAGTTGCAAACGTTCGCAATCGCCCAACTCGCGCGCTTTTTTAGCGTCTTTTGAAGCGTTATTTATATCGCCTATATTATAGTAAGCAAGCGAACGATTACTATAAGCCCGCGCATAGTTTGGATCGACCGTAATCGCTTTAGAATATAAGTAACGCTAAAATCACTATTTTTCCTTTAGGTTTGCTATTTTCTAGCTTAAGGGTAATGAAAACTTAAAGGCGCGCAGTTTGGCGCTACGGCTTCTTGGGTTTTGTTTGATCTCTTTCGCGCTTGCCGTAATCGGCTTTTTTGTCAAAATTCGCCCTATCGCGTTAGCGCCGCCGCACTCGCAACGCCATACGTTTGGCGAGCAAACGCAATTTGTAGCCCATTTTTTGAAACAATCTTTAACGATTCGATCCTCCAAAGAATGAAACGATATTACGGCGATAATCGCGTCGTTTGGCTCGATCTCCTCTAAGATTTTTAATAGCGTTTTAAGCTCGTTTAATTCGCTATTAACCTCTATCCTAACCGCTTGAAAAATCTTTGTGGCGCTATGTATTTTGCCCCTAGCAAAACGCGAGGCTATCAGATCGGCTAAAACTTTGGCGCTTTTGATCGGGCGATTCTTAACGATCAGATCGGCTATTTTCGCCGCGTTTTTCTCTTCGCCGTATTCGATAAAAACGCGCTTTAACTCGTTAGCGCCGTAGCCATTGATTACGTCGTTTGCGCTAAACGCGGCGCTTTTATCCATACGCATATCTAAAGACTCGCTTTCAAAGCTAAAACCGCGACTTTTATCGTCAAACTGCAAAGAGCTAACGCCAAGATCGGCTAAAACGCCCGCGATCGGCGTTTTGATCGTTTTGATCGCCTCGCCAAAAGTCGATCTGATAGCGCTAAAATGATCGGCGAAAGTTTCAAGCCGATTTTTGGAGTAGTCGATCGCCGTTTGATCGCGATCGATACCGATATATTTAAGGCGCTCAAAACGCGAAAGCAGATCAAAGGCGTGTCCGCCGTAACCAAGCGTGCAATCGATAAAAACGCCTTCGTTTAGCTCGCTAAAAAGTTGCGCAACCTCGTTTGTCAAAACGGGAATATGCGGAGCTTGCATTAAACGTAGTCTGGTATTAAAAAGTCGATAATTGTATACATAAACCTAAAAATTGGCTTAGTTAAACCTGCGGCGATAATTATTACTAAAACAATAAATCCATACATTCCAATACGATTAAAAAATCGAGCTACTCCGTAAAAACCCAGCGCCGCCGCGCCGTAAGCGATCGCGTTTGAGCCGTCAAGAGGCGGAATTGGCAGTAAATTAAAGATCGCCAAAATAATGTTCCACATCGTTAGATAGATCAATAGATAGATCAAAAAGTCGGGTAGAGATTCGCCAAAGAAATTAAGGATCAAAGCGCAACCGATCGCCAAAACGAGGTTATAAAAAATCCCCGCTAAAGATACGACGACCACAGCCATATTTCCGCGTAATAAAACGCGGCGAACGTCGATCGGCACGGGTTTAGCCCAGCCGAACAAAAACGGCGATCCGCTTACTAATAATAAAATCGGCAAAACGATCGTGCCGAGCGGATCGATATGGCGGATCGGATTAACGCTTAATCTGCCCTCCATTTTAGCCGTTAGATCGCCGTAATAATACGCCGCCGCGCCGTGCATAATTTCGTGTCCGATTACCGCGATCAAAAGCGCGATAATCTGCGCTACGATACCCAATATCTCGATTCCGTTCATAAAAGCTCTTCAAGCCCTTTTAAGCTTAAGCCTATGCGATCCCAACGCACCTTATAGCGCTCTCTTTCCCACTTTGCCTTACATTTGTCGCTTTTATAATCTATATCGCCGCAAACGGCGCGCAAAGCGGCGTAGTCGTTTTGTAAAATACCGTTATTTGCCACCTCGTCGTAGCTTCTAGATTCCCAGCTAAAATACATAAACCAAGGCTGTCCTACGATATATTCGTAAGGAACGCTTCCCCAAAATCGGCTATCGGCGCTATGATCGCGGTTGTCGCCCATCATAAAATATCGCCCTTCTTGCACAGTAATGGGACCAAAACTATGCGTCTCTTGCGGCAGTATCCCTAACGCTCTGATATAATCGTCGTATTGAATCCCTTTATGCTCTTTTCTATATGGATCTTTTACCCACAGCTCGTCGCCAAACTCTTCTAGCTGATCTTCGTCGTAGTTTTCTCGAATATATTTTTCGCCTTCGTTCGGACGAATATAAAGCGTCTTATCGCGCAACATTACGCCGTCGCCGCCAACCGCTACGCACCGCTTAACGTAGTGCATTTTTGGTTCGTTTGGATAGCGAAAAACCGCCACGTCGCCGCGTTTAGGACCTTCGCCTGAAATTAAATGCCCGTTGCCGTTAAAATCTGGTAAAACTGGAACTTCCAACCAAGGAATATGCGGAACGGGAATGCCGTAAGCAAACTTTTTAACGATCAGGTGATCGCCCTCTAAAAGCGTGCTTTTCATCGATCCGCTAGGAATCTTAAACGCCTGCGCGAAAAAGAAAATTGCCAGCAAAACGATCACGATTGTCCCCGTCCATGAGTTGCTGAAACGATAGATTTTGATTAACGCTTTTTTGAACTTTTCCATGAAGCTCTTTCTTAATTATTATTTTTGCGCTTTTTCGCCGCTTTGATCGTATTGGCTAATAGCATTGCGATCGTCATTGGTCCTACGCCTCCCGGCACGGGAGTAATCCATGACGTTTTCGGCGCGACCGCTTCAAAATCGACGTCGCCTTTTAACTTGCCGTCTACTTTGCTTACGCCAATATCGACGACGACCGCTCCCTCTTTGATCATATCGGCTTTGATCAGCCC
>JAISRI010000029.1 GCA_031273735.1 Helicobacteraceae bacterium | reverse complement strand
AACGCTAACGTCGATCTTGCCGTCGGCGCGAAGGCTTATATTGCCGTTTCTGCCTATATCGAGAATAAAATCGTAATCGGGGCATTGGCTTAAAAAGGCGTTGCCTAATACCGATATATTGCCGATCTGAAAGGTTAAAATCCCTTTATGTCCTTCGTAATTTACCTTCATACGATCGCGGTTTTGTATAAGCAGTTTTGTTACGAAACGCGCGGAAAGATTATCAATCGTATCGCGCTCGCCGCCGCCTCTTAAATATCTTTTTTTAATCGCTATTATCTGATCGTCAAGATCGATATTGCGATAGCCCTCAAGATACTCGAATGCCGCTTCCAAAAGGCTTAAGCGATAGTCGTTTTCCTCGAAGCTAAATAGCGCCGAACTGATCTCTCTAGCGTCCATAACCAAACGATTTAGCGCTTTGCCAAACTCGAAGCGATCGCGTTCGTCTTGTAGCCACAGATCGTAGGCGTTAACGCAAGCGACGTATTCGACAAGCGCTTTATCTCTCGCCGCTTCGCAATCGCCGACGCGCTCGCTACACCAATCGTATACGATCTTTGTCGCGCACTTTGATTCGTCTAAAAAATACCACTCGAACTCTTCGGCTAAAGCCGCGCCGCTTTTGTGATGATCGAGCAGTTTTAACTCGATCTTATGTCCGGATTTTTTCAAAGAGCTTACAATCTCGTTAATCAGTTTACAATCTTCTCTCGTTATATTTAGATCGCTAATCAATATGAGGTTTTCATCGCGGTTTGGCGTTTTTTCTATAAGCGATCCTATTAACGATAATTTCGCGCTTACCTCCAACCCGTAGCCCGAATTAAATCGTTTTGTTTGCCCAAGAAACCGCTTTGCGACCAACTGTGCGCTATATCCGTCTAGATCGTTATGCGAAAGGTGATAAACATAGCTTTTTGACGGCGCGTTTTTAACGACGTCAAGATCGTTTAGCCGTTCTCGTAAATCGCTAAAAGTCATCGAAGCTCAAACTTCCCTTCGAGTAGTTGCTCACGGTCGCCTCGAAAAAGTTGCTTTTTTGCTCGTTAAACTGACTAAACTTATCGACCCATTTAATCGGATGTTGCGCGTTGTAAAGCGGTTTTAGCCCAACCGCTTTTAAACGATTATCGGCAAGATATTTAATATACTGATCGATAATCTGATCGGTAAAGCCTAATATGCTGTTATTGGATATATATTGTCCCCATTCGATCTCCAATTTTGTCGCCTCGTCAAACATCTCGTAGGCTTTATCTTCTAGCTCTTTGGTGAAAAGATCGGGACGCTCTTTGCGAAGCGAATTAAGAATATTTTGAAACATAAGCAAATGGCTGATCTCGTCGCGCTGAATAAAGCGGATCATCTGCGCGCTACCAAGCATTTTGCCCGCGCGCGCCAACGTATACATCGCCGTAAAACCGCTATAAAAATACACGCCCTCCAAAATCTGAATGGCATACATAGCCAAAACTTTCATCTCGTCGGTAGGATTATTAACAAGCTCGTCGTAAACGGAAGCGATATAGCTGTTTTTTTTGTATAACAGCGCGTCTTTGCGCCACATATCGTAGATCTCTTCGGTATTTTCGCTGATACTCTCTACCATCACGGCGTAGCTAGAGCTATGTAAAGCCTCTTCAAAGCTCTGCCGCGCCACAAGCACGTTGATTTCGGGCGCGGTGATGATCGGGTTGATATTGTCTTGCAATTGGTTGGTCTGAATACTGTCCATAAAGATCAGCTGGCTTAAAACCAGATCATACATACGCTTCTCTTCCGCGCTCAAGATTTTGTAATCTTTCGCGTCCTGCGTCATATCGACCTCTTTGGGAAACCACGTGTTGGCGAGCATTAAATCCCAAAGATTGATCGCCCATTGATATTTAACCTTGGTCAGTTCCACAAGACCCGTAGGATTGCCCGAAATGATCTTGCGATCGTCTACGCCTTCTTTGGATAGCGGGTTATATATGATTTTTCGGCTCATCGAACGCCTTTCCCAAAAGAAATATCCGTATTATACTATTCGCCATAATATCGCCGAATAAGCGCCGCTAAAAACTTGCGGACGAACATTTTTACGCAAAGGAGCTTCGTTGCAACCGCGCATTTTACTTAGCCTCGCGATCGCCGTAGCGCTCTATTTGCCGATTTTGGCGGCGTTCTTCTTTCTTTTACGATCGCTCGAGTTTGAACGCGCGCAGAGGCAAGAGTTTATCCCGATTACATTAAGCTACTTGGAAGAGCCGATCGCGCCTAGCGCCTCCGCAACGCCTCCGCAACCGGCGATCGCTACGCCAAACGCCGCCGACGCAAAGCCGCCGACGGAGGAAAAAAGCCCGATCGAACCAAAAAGCGAAACGGGCGCGTTAAGCGCGAGCGAACTAAACGCCATTTTCGTCCCGACGACTCCAGACAAACAGACGACGCAAAGCGCAAAACCTAACGAAACGCCAAGCGCGATCGCGGCGGAGCTAGGCGATCTTTACGGACTGATGATCCGCGAGCTAACGCCCGAAGAGCGTCGTTTTATGGAGCAAAACCTTAATCCGATCCAGACGATCACGCAACGCTATCTATGGCAAAGAGGTTATCCGCGTTTGGCGGTTATGAAAGGAATGAGCGGCGAAGTTATACTTGGCTTCACGCTTTTTCCCAACGGCGATATTTCGTCGATCGAAACGATCAGAAGCTCCGGTTGGAGTTTGCTAGACGACCACGCGATCGAAACGATCCTCGTCGCTTACAAAGATTATCCGCGTCCAAGCGAACAAGTCCGCGTCCGAATGCGCGTTACATACCAATATCGTTAAACTATCGCGACTTTATCGATCGCGTTAATAGCGAGGCGTAAATCCGCTATCGCCTCTTTTTTCGCGTTTTGATTGAGCCGCAGATAGCCTAGCGAAAAGCTCGGCGCGACCATAGCGCGATCAAACGCGCAACGCCACAATCTGCCTCGCGCCGCCTCGATCGTTTCGTTTGACTCGCAAAGCGCGCTAAACGCGTATTTTCCTAAAGCGATAATAATTTTGGGCTTAAGTCGCTCGACTTCCGCGACAAGATAGCCTTTACACGCCGCAAGAACCGCCGCGTCCGCCTTGCCGCGCGAATGGCACTTGATCGCGGCGGCGACATAAACGTCGTCGATCGTTAGCCCCATAACCTTTTCGATCATCTTTTTCAGCATTTCGCCCGAATCGCCGCAGAACCATCTGCCCGTTTCGTCTTCGCGCGCGCTTGGCTCGTCGATTACGATCATAATTTGACTTTTCATCGCGCCCGCGCCGATTAGCGCGTTTTTGCGAAGTTTGGCTAAATTGCACAGATGGCAACTCGCGATCATCGCGCCAAGCCGCTTAGGTTCTCGCGGCAGGTTTTCGCTTTGGGCAATCGGTTCGCTCTGAAAATAGCAGTCGCCAGAACGTTTCAGCGCGTAAAGTTTCGATAGTTGTTTTAGTAGAATTAAACGTCGTTGCATCGCGCAATTATCGTAAAAAAGCGCTTTTTGCCGATAATGTCGTATGATAGATTTTGCCAACGAAACCGATTTTGACCTTGATCCATCGCCGTTAGAGGCGATCGCGCAGGCGCTGAGCGATAAGAGGATAGAGCTTATTTTGATCGGCGACGATTCTATGCGCGAGCTTAATCGCAAAACTCGCGGCATTTACAAAACAACCGACGTTCTTAGCTTTCCGATCGCCGCTTTCGCCCATTCGCCGCTAGGATCGATAGCGATCTCGATCGATACCGCCGTTAAACAAGCCAAAGCCTTTGGACATTGCGCGGAAAGCGAAATTGCCGTTTTATTCCTGCACGGACTTTTACACCTTTTGGGATTGGATCACGAAAAAGATAACGGAGAGATGGCGCTCAAAGAAGCCGAGTTGCGCGCGCGCTTTAACCTCCCGATCGCCCTTACGGAACGGTAAAACAACAATCGCCCTACCCTACTCGTCTAAAAGTTTGGCGATTAAAAGCGAATCGGTTGCGGCTATAATTTGAGCGCGCCCGATTAACGCTGGTTTAATATCGCCGATCTCGCTTTCGTTAATTAAAATCGGCGGATCTATTTGAGGCGACCAATCAAGATTTTTCGCCGCGATTAAATGCTCCGACTCTTCGCTTGCGCCGTCGACCGCTACCGTTACGATCGAACCTATCGCTTTTTTTAGTCGTTTTTTATGCGCGAGTTTTAATAATTTTTGCGCGATTTTCATACGAGTTTGAATAGTTTTGCTATCGACTTTGCCGCGCATTTTATTTGAAATCGTCCCCTCTTCGTCGCTAAAAGCAAATAGGCTTACGCGATCAAAAACTCCAGATTTAATTACTTCGCACAGCGCCGTAAAATCAGCTTCGCTCTCATAGGGGTGTCCAATAATAAACGCCGTTCTGATATAGGCGTTTTTAACCTCTCGCGCCTTTGCTATAAGCGCGAAGGTTTTTCGCGCGTTTAAGCCGCGTCTCATTATCTTTAACATACGATCGCTTACATGCTGAATAGGCATATCAAAATATGGCGCAAATCGTTTTGAATTGGCGATAGCTTCGATCAGTTTAAGAGAGGTTGTAGCGGGATATAGATAACAGATTCTAGCGCGTTTAACGCCTTCGACTTGATCGATCTGTTCAATTAGATCGCATAAGCCGTTTTTTAATCCTATATCGCGTCCGTAACTACTGGTGTCTTGCGCGATCAGACTAAAATCAAAATAACCCTTTCTAACAAGAGTTATAATCTCGTTAATAACGCTTTCAACCGATCGCGAACGCAACTTTCCTTTGAAACTTGGAATCGCGCAAAAGGAACAACGCTGATTACACCCTTCGGCGATCTTAATATAGGCGTGATACGCGCTTGCGGTAACGATTCGCTCCTCGTTCGATTGTAAAAAAACCTGTTCTGAAAAAGCGCTTTGTTTTTTTAATATCAATTCGTCGATCTTTGCGTAATCCCCTATTCCCGTAAAAATATCGACTTCGGGCAACTCTTTAATCAGCTCTTCGCGGTAACGCTCCGATAAACAGCCGCTTACAATCAAAAGCGCCGTCTCTTTTTTTCTTTTTGCCGCGCCCAAAATCGCCTCTATACTTTCGGTTTTTGCCGCTTCTATAAAGCCGCAAGTATTAACGATAATAAGATCGGCTTCATCAAGATTTTGCGTTATTTCGCACTCTTTAAGCCGCCCTAGCATTATTTCGCTATCGACTAGATTTTTCGCGCAACCAAGACTGATTAGATGAAGTTTTTGCAACTTATATCCACATATTATCTATTAAGCGCGTTACGCCTACTCTTGCGGCGATTAAAATAATCGTTTCGCCCTTTTTGATCGCGTCGATAGGTTTGAAATCTCGATCGACAATCGCGATATAATCGATCGCGAGAGGTTTTAAAACCTCGCCAATCGCTTGAACGATCGCTATTGATCGCGTTTCGTTTTTCTTAATTAGTTTGCTTGCCTCTAATAGCGATCTTGATAGTTTAAGCGCCTCGTTTTTTTCGCTTTCAGACAAATAGGCGTTTCTACTGCTTAGAGCAAGCCCGCCAATCTCTCTTGTCGTTTCGCACGGTATAATTTCTATATCGGTAAAAAACGATTTTGCCATTTTAGTTATTAACCATAATTGTTGCGCGTCTTTCTTACCAAAATATGCGCGTTGCGGTTTAACAAGATTAAATAGTTTCATAACGACCGTTAGCGCTCCGTCAAAATGAAGGGGGCGAATCTTTCCTTCATAAATCGCGCCGCCAATCGACGGAGCGCGAATCGCTGGTTCGTCCTCGCTGTAAATCTCTTCGGTTTTTGGTATAAATAGCAAATCGACGAGCGCCGCGCGGCACAAAACAATATCCGCCTCTTCTTTGCGAGGATATTTTTCAAAATCTTCGCCCGCGCTAAATTGCGCGGGATTAACAAAAATACTGACGACGACAAAATCGTTCTCTTTTTTTGCTCGCTCGACAAGGCTTAAATGTCCGGCGTGCAAAGCGCCCATAGTCGGCGCAAAACCGACGCTTCCGCCCGCGCTTCGTAGGGCGTTTTTTAGCTCCCCGATACCTCTTGCAATGATCACTTTACGCCTTTACGCTACAATCCGCGCTAAATTTTTGTCGGCATTATACAAGGATAGCGGTGATTATCGACTCGTACGAATATGTGGAAAGAATCAAAAGGCTCCAAACGCAGCTTGGCAACGCGCGCGGGATCATCAGACCCGTAGAGCTTCAGACGCGCTTAAATGAAATTTCAG
>JAISRI010000232.1 GCA_031273735.1 Helicobacteraceae bacterium | reverse complement strand
TATGTCGGTTACAGGAAATACTGCTAGCGGCGCTACAGGAGATGATAAAACCGATACGGCGCTTAAACTGCAAGTTACCTATTCAAACGATGCGAGCGCGGGCGGTTTAGGTTGGAAGTTTGGAGACGACAAGGATAATCCTTGGCAAGTAAGCCCAAATAAAAACGGCGGCTATCCCCACCTTTATTGGCAGAAGTAAATAGTTGTAGCGCGGATAGGGTTTTCCTATCCGCTCTTTCCCGCCATTCCCGCGCTTTAGCGTAGCGCGCTCCTCCGCGATTGACGCGCCTGCGGAGCGAGCGCTACGCATTGCGAACGACGGAATGTGGCGGGTTTACCGCGTTAAGGGCGGGTTTAGAAACGCGTTGGTATTTGGATTAGAGCTTCGGCTTGGCGCTTTTTTGAGTTTAGCGCGTATCGACGATCTTTAGCTTTTAAGCGTTATTCGGTTACACTACCAAGTGGTTAGAGCCAAAAAGCGTTTTGGTCAAAACTTTTTAGCCGATCAAACGATCGTAAGCAAAATCATTGAAGCGACGTCCGATCTCTCGTTTGAGATTGTCGAAATCGGGCCTGGCTTGGGTGATTTAACCGAAGCGATCTTAGCCAGAGGGAATCTAAGCGCCATCGAAATAGACGGCGATCTGATAGCTATTCTGAAAAAGCGGTTCGCGGCGGCGATTACAAGAGGCGAATTGACGCTTATCAATGCGGACGCGCTAGAAGCGTGGAAAACGGGGCTATCGAGCAAACCATACGCGATTATCGCCAATTTGCCCTATTACGCGGCGACGGAAATCATCCTACGAGCCTTGCGCGATCCGCTCTGCCGCGAGATCGTCGTAATGGCGCAATTAGAGGTCGCGCAGAAATTTTGCGGCGCAAACGGGGCGAATTCGCTTAGCCTTCTCGTTCAATCGATCGGGAGCGCCGAGCTATTGTTCAAAGTCCCAAAAGAGGCGTTTAAGCCCGCGCCAAAGGTAGAATCGGCGGTTATTAAGATCGTCAAAACAAAGCCGAGCTACGACGAAGGTTTTAGTAACTTTTTGAAAGAAGCGTTTAGAGCGCCGCGCAAGCGACTGACAAACAATATCAAAGCGCCGATCGAAACGCTAAAGTCGATCGGAGCAAATGAAAACACAAGGGCGAGCGAGCTACGTTTAGAGCAGTTTGAAACATTATACAAAGGAATAAAAAGTGGATCAGGAAACGCCTAGCGGCGAAGAAAAACAAGGACAAAAACGAGGCAAATGGCGACCGAGAGGCGGGAAAAATCGGGGGCGCAATCCGCGAAGCGAAGACGGCTACAAAAACCGCCCCCAAAACGATCGCTCGCTTCAAAGTAAAACTGAGCCGATCGCCGAATGGTCGGACGAAGGGTTAGAAGCGGACGAAAGCGCGGATACGATCGAAATCGGCGAAAAGGAAGAGGGCGAGGGCGAAGTAACGACGCGCAAAGCGCCAAAGACGCGCATTAACGGCTCGCGCATAGGCGATCCGCTTGCGGGCGGGGTAGACGAAAACGGCGAAGGCTGGTTTGGGCGAATGCGCGACGCGCTAGAGGCAAACAAAAAAGGGCAGAGCGAACGGTTGGCGACCTACTCGAAATTTGGCGATCCAAACAAATCGGTTCGCTTTGTTTCGCTCGGCGGGCTTGATCAGATCGGCGGGAATATCGCAGTTTTTGAAACGGAGAACAGCGCGATCGTTATCGACGTAGGTATGAGCTTCCCAAGCCCAGATATGCACGGCGTGGATATTCTCGTCCCCGATTTTAGCTATCTGCACGCGATCAAAGACAAGATTGCGGGCGTTATTATCACCCACGCGCACGAAGATCATATCGGCGCGGCGCCATACCTATTCAAAGAGCTTCAGGTTCCGCTCTACGGCACGCCGTTGCCGCTTGCGATGATTGGAAGTAAGTTTGACGAGCATAAAATCGTGGCGCATAAGAGTTTTTTTCGTTTCGTAGAGAAGCGAAAACCCGTCAAAATCGGCGATTTCGAGGTGGAGTGGATACATATGACCCACTCGGTTATCGACGCCTGCTCGCTGGCGATTACCTGCGCGGCGGGGACGATTATCCATACGGGCGATTTCAAACTTGACAACAGTCCGATAGACGGCTATCCGCCCGATTATCACCGCCTTGCTTATTACGGCGAACGGGGCGTTTTGGCTCTTTTTAGCGACAGCACCAACAGCTTTAACCCCGGTATGACCAAGAGCGAATCGATCGTGGGCAAAACCTTTGACGATCTTTTTTCCAAAGCCAAAGGTCGCGTGATTATGAGCACTTTTAGCTCCAATTCGCACCGAATCGCTCAAGCGATCGACAGCGCGAAAAAATATGGACGCAAGGTTGCCGTTATAGGGCGATCGATGGAAAAAAACCTAAATATCGCTATGGAACTCGAATATGTGAAGATCGACCAAAAGATGTTTATCGACGCGCACGAGATCGCCAAAACGCCCGATAACGAAGCGCTTGTGATTACGACGGGCAGTCAGGGCGAAAGCCAAGCGGCGCTTTTCAGAATGAGCATTAACGAACATCGCCACGTCCATATCAAGCCGACGGATACGATCATTATCAGCGCGAAGGCGATACCGGGCAACGAGGCGAGTATTTCGACCGTAGTCAATCAGATCGCCAAATCGGGCGCGACGATCGCCTATCAGGAGTTCAGCGAGATCCACGTTAGCGGACACGCGGCGCAAGAGGAGCAGAAGTTTATGCTACGTCTAATCAAGCCGCGCTATTTTATCCCCGTTCACGGCGAATATCAGCACCTAATCAAACACAAAGAGACGGCGGCGCTCTGCGGCGTAGCGGAGCGCAATATCGTCGTTCTCGAAGACGGCGAGCAGATCGATATTAGCCATCGCGGTGCGCGCAAAGCGCGAAACGTGCGAAGCGGCAAAACGTTTATCGACAATCAGAGCAACCGCGAAGTGGAAAGCGACGTCGTTTTTGATCGCCAAAATCTCGCCAAAGAGGGTATTATCGTTTTGGTTATTCAGCTCGATAAGCAGGCGAATAAACTTGCGGCGCGTCCAAAGGTGATGAGCTACGGGCTAGTGGCGCAGAAACGAGAACATCGCTTTAATAAGGAGATCGAGGCTCTTATCGACAGCTTCGCGCAGGGTTTGAAAGCGGAGGACTACAACAACTGCCGATTGATCGAAAACTCTTTGCGACAGGCGCTTAAAAAGCACGTTTTCCGCGCCTTAAAAAAGTATCCGATTATCGTTCCGAACATCTTTGTTCAATAGAAACTTTATGGTTTCGCCGCAATCGGAAAGGGCGACAAGAGAGGAGAGGGGCGGGAACCCCCTCCGTCTATGTTGCTAGCGCAGATCAAATGCGCCCGCTTGATAAAGTGCCTTTATAGCTATTACGCCTTAACGTTTCTTACGATCGTTTATCGCGTTTAACAACGGCGGCTTTATAGCTATTTGCGCCTATCAATCATCATGTTCAAGCCACTGCTCTGTGAGTAGCGTATTTCCTGAGACCCTAAACCCTGCAACATAAACGAGATTTGCGTCGATCGGCTTTTTGTACCAAGTATCGCCATTCATTGTGCCACCGAATGTAAAGCCCGCGCTTAGAAG
>JAISRI010000165.1 GCA_031273735.1 Helicobacteraceae bacterium | reverse complement strand
TTTGTTGGTTTTGCCTTGTTAAACGCTCTCTAATCCTTTAATTTTCGCTCTTTTTAATTCGTATTCTTTGATAAGGGCGTAAAGAGCGGGGATTACGGCGAGGGTAAGAACGCTAGAGGAGATCATACCGCCTACCATAGGCGCGGCGATACGGCTCATCACCTCCGAACCCGTTTCGTTTCCCCACATAATAGGCAGTAACCCAGCCATAACCGCCGCGACGGTCATCATTTTCGGACGGACGCGATCTACTGCGCCGCGCATAACCGCCGCGTAAAGATCGCTCGCGTTTGGCTCCTTTCCCTCCGATCGCCGTCGTTCGCACAGCGATCGCCACGCGTTATCTAAGTAGATCAACATTACCACGCCCGTTTCCGCAGCCACGCCCGCCAAGGCGATAAATCCCACCGCTACCGCAACCGATAAGTTATAATCGAGAAGCCATATAAGCCAAACGCCGCCGATCAGGGCAAACGGCACCGAGAGCATAACAATCAGCGTTTCGGTTAGCCGTTTGAAGTTCGCGTATAGCAACAAAAAGATAATAAACAGCGTTAGCGGAACGACGATTTTCATTCGCTCGGCGGCGCGTTGCATAGACTCAAACTGCCCGCTCCATACGGCGTAGTAGCCCGCAGGAAACTCGACGCGATTGTTTAAGGCTTGACGCGCCCGATTCACGTAGCTTCCAATATCGCTCTCTCTCGTATCCACATAAATATACGCCGAGAGCATAGCGTTTTCGGTGCGGATCGCGCTAGCGCCAAGCTCGATCTTTATATCCGCTACCTCTCCTAGCGGGATCGCCGCGCCGCTTGGCGTAAATACCAAAACCTCGCGGGCGATCTGTTGCGGCGAGCTTCTTAGCTCTCGCGGGTAACGGACGCTAACGCCAAAGCGCTCGCGCCCTTCGACGCTAGTCGTTACAATCTCGCCGCCAAGCGCGATCGATATGGTTTCTTGCAAATCGCCGATCGACAGATCATAACGGGCTAACGCGGCGCGGTTTGGTTCGATATTTAGGTAGTAGCCGCCCATAATCCGTTCCGCGTAAGCCGAAGAAGTTCCTTCCACCTCTTTTACGACCTTTTCTATCTCTTTTGATAGCCGATCTAACTCGTTTAGATCGCTTCCGAAAATCTTAATTCCAATCGGCGTTCTAATACCCGTAGAGAGCATATCTGTCCGCGCTTTGATCGGCATTGTCCAAGCGTTTGAAACGCCCGAAAAACTTAACGCCTTATCTAGCTCTGCGATCAGCTTATCGATCGTCATATCTTTTCGCCACTCTTTTTTGGGCTTAAGGTTAATTACGGTTTCAAACATCTCGATCGGCGCGGGATCGGAAGCGGTATTGGCGCGTCCGGCTTTGCCATAAACCGATTCGACTTCGGGAAAACTTTTAATAATTTTATCCTGCGTTTGCAATAACTCGGCGGCTTTTGCGATCGACATACTTGGCAGCGAAGTAGGCATAAAAAAAAGCGTTCCTTCGTTTAACGTCGGCATAAACTCTGAACCTAGATTTTTGGCGGGATAGATAGAAACTATTAACGCGATTAACGCCGCTAAAATCGTTAATAATTTGCGGCGCGTTACAAAGGCGATAATAGGGCGATAAACGCGAATTAAAAAGCGATTGACGAGGTTTGTCTCTTCGGGGGCGATTTTGCCTTTAATAAAAAAGATCGTCAGAACGGGAACAAGCGTTATGGAAAGCAAAGCCGCGCCCGCCATAGCGAAAGTTTTTGTATAAGCTAGAGGCGAAAACATACGCCCCTCTTGCGACTCTAGCGCAAAAACGGGCAGAAAAGAGACGGCGATCACAAGCAACGAAAAAAACAGCGCGGGACCCACCTCTTTGCACGCCTCGATTACGGCGCGCGCCCTTTCTCGCGCGGTATGCTCGTCGCTGAGGCGTTCGATATGCTTATGGACGTTTTCAATCATCACGATCGCCGCGTCGACCATCGCGCCGATGGCGATCGCGATACCGCCTAAGCTCATTATATTAGAGTTAATACCCATCAAATGCATTGCGATAAAGGCGATCAATACGCCGATCGGAAGCGCCGAAACCGCCGCGAGCGCCGATCTGATATGCGCTAAAAAGATCGCGCAGACCAAAGCGACGATCAGGCTCTCTTCGATCAGCGTTCGCTTGAGCGAGTCGATCGCGTCTAAGATCAGATTAGATCTATCATAAACCGCCTCGATCGAAACTCCTTGCGGCAGGGAGCTTGAAAGCTCTTTGATCGCGTTTTTTACGTTGTCTATAACCTCTAGCGCGTTCTGAGCGTATCGCGCCACGACGATTCCCGAAACGACTTCGCCTTCGCCGTTTAGTTCGCTAACGCCGCGCCTTTCGTCGGGGACTAATTCGACGCGGGCAATATCTTTGATCAAAATCGCGACGCCGTTTTCGGCTTTAACCGCGAGATTTTCAATATCTGAAATACCGCGCAGATAGCCCCTGCCGCGAATCATATATTCGCGCTCCGCCATCTCTACGACGCGCGCGCCAACGTCGCGGTTAGAATCGCGGACGACTTGCGTAATTTTAGAAAGCGGTATCGAGTATGCGCGAAGTTTGATAGGATCGACCGAAATCTGATAGGTTTGAACAAAACCGCCGATCGACGCGACCTCCGAAACGCCGTCGGCTTTGGTTAGCTGGTAGCGCAAATACCAATCTTGTAAAGCGCGTAGCTCGGCAAGCGTTTTGTCTTCGCCGATCAGCGCGTATTGATAGACCCAACCCACGCTTGTCGCGTCGGGACCAATCTGCGGCGTTATGCCTTCGGGCAGCCCTTTTGAAGCGTAGTTAAGATACTCCAACACCCGCGATCGCGCCTGATAAATATCCGTTCCGTCGTCAAAGATCACATAGACGAACGACGCGCCGAAAAAAGAAAATCCGCGCACGGCTTTCGCCTTTGGAACGGAGAGTAGCGCGGCGCTAAGAGGATAGGTGATCTGATCTTCGATCACCTGCGGCGATTGACCGCGATATTCCGTATAGACGATCACTTGAACGTCCGATAGATCGGGCAGAGCGTCCAACGGCGTTTTATAAAGAGAGTAGATCCCAAACGCGATAGTAAAGAGGACAAACGCCAAAACTAAAACGCGGTTTTTTACGGAGCGCTCGATAACGTAGGCGATCATAACTACTCCGAGAGCGGCGCGATCTTAACGATCGTCCATTCGCTCGCGCTCTTTTCTTCAAACTCGAAAGAGACGTGATCGCCAGCCGTTAATCCCGTTAGCGTCGTTTTATCCGCCGCTTTGAACTCCATCGTCATCGCGCTCCAGCCAAGCTCGTCGATCGCTTCGTGCGCAATGACCGCTGAAAGCGTTTGCGCGTCTATCTCGACGATTTCGCCTTTCGTTTTATAGGTCGTTTTGCGGTTAAACGAATCGATCGCCGCCTGTAACGAGCTTTCCGCGTCGATCAGAAAGTTTGCGGAAACGACGATCGTCTCGCCTTCGCTAACGCCGCTTGCAATCTCTACAAAGCGATCGCCAAAGCGCCCCGTTTGAACCTCTCGCGGCTCGAAACGCCCTTCGCCGATTTGCGCGAAAACAATTTTGCGAACGCCGCCGTCGATCAGCGCGGATAGAGGAACGCCAAGCCGATCTACGCTTTTGATTTTAATCTCGATAGCGGCGAACATATTTGGTTTTAACAGCCCTTGCGCGTTGTCTAGTTCGATACGCGCTTTGATTGTTCGCGTTTTTTCGTCTAGCGTCGGGTAGATATAGGCGATTTTGCCGCCGAAAATCTTATCGGGGTAAGAGTCGATAAAAACCCGCGCCTCGTCGCCGATCTTGATCAGATCGATCTGCGATTCAAAAATATCCGCGATCGCCCACGTAGAAGAGAGATCGGAGATTGTATAGAGCGTTTCGCCCGCTTCAAAGCGCATACCCTCGATCGCGTTTTTCTCGATTACCGCGCCAGAAAAGGGCGATCGAAAGATCAATTCGCCGTTTGAAAGCGTCTCTATCTCTTTGGCGGGAATATCCCAATTATTAAAACGCGACAAAGCGGAATCGGCAAGAAGGCGCATATTTTTTCGCGCCTCTTCGCTCGCGTTTTGAAGCTCTCTGATTCCCTCTTTTGCCAGCTCGTATTCGCGCCGCGTAGATAGCAATTCGGGGCTGTATATCTCAAAAAGCGGCTGCCCTTTTTGGACGATCTCGCCCGTCGTATTGACAAAAAGCCGCTTAACGTAGCCTTCAAACTTGGGCGCGATCGCGTAGGTTTTTCGTTCGTCGGCTTCTATGCGCCCTGCGGCGCGGACGGTCGTTTCGATCTGGCGATACTCCGCTTTTTGCGTCCGAACGCCCATTTTTTGAATCTTGTCGATTGAGATTTTCACGCCGCTTTGCGCGTCCTCTTCGCCCTTATAAACGGGAATATAATCCATTCCCATCGGATCTTTTTTAGGCGTCGGCGACGTATCGGCAAGCCCCATCGGATTGCGATAGTATAAAATCTCGCGTTCGGCGCTAAGTTTTGCGGCGATCGGAGCGTGTAAGCGCCCCGCGAAAAAACCCGCAATCGCCGCGCCGATCACAACGGCAAAGATCAAAAAATATCTCATAGCCCCTCTCCTAAAACGCGCTCGATCTGCGCCAAAGCTATCCGCGCTTGCAACCGCGCCGCGATCGCGCTCCGCCGCGCCTGACGAAGTCGGTTTTGCGCCTGCAACAGTTGCGCGAAGTCGGTTTTGCCCGTTTCGTAGCCCGCGAGAGCCGAAGCGAAGGCAAGTTTGGTCTGCGGCGTTAGCGTTTCGTCGATCAGCGCGATAGAGCGCAAAGCCGATTCGTAATCCGCCGCGTTTTCGTAAAGCTCCAACATAACCTCGTTTGCTTCCGCCTCTTTTTGCGATCTCGCGGCGAGTAACGTCGCGTCCGATTCCATCTGTTCGGATCGTAAAGAGGTTCGCCCAAGCGGAATGTTAAACTCGATCATCAGCTCCCACTCTTTAATAGAATCGCCATATTGAATAGGCGAAACGCCGAGCGTAAAGTCGGGATAGCGGTTTTTGTAGGCAAGCTCTTTGTTTCTTTGCGCCGCCTCGATCTGCGATTCCTTCGCTAAAAGGCGCGGGGCGTTTTGAACGCGGTTTCTAAGCGCGGCGTAATCGATCTTCGCGGCGTTAGGAAGCGGCGCGATCGACTCGGGCGAAAGAAGCGGCGCGAAAAGATCGCGTCCTAAAAGGGCGTTCATTTTCGCCTTTAATTGGACGCGCTTTGTTTCCAGCGCAATGAGATCGTTTTGCAATTCGCTTCGCTCGATCGCCGCGTCGATTGATTCTTTTTGGGGCGATATTCCAAGCGCGTAACGCTTTTGGGCGATCGCCTCCGTTTGCGCTAAAATCGCCTCTATCTCCCGCGTCAGTCGTATATTTTCCTCCAAATAGAAAAGCTCGGCGTAAGTCGTTTTTATATCCGCTTCGATCGCGTTTTGTTCGCCTTTTGCGCCCTGTTCGATCGACCGCGCCAGCGACGCGGCGACTTCGCGCTTTAGATCGCGTTTGCCATACCAAGGAATATCCTGCATAAGCAGATAGCGGACGCTTCCCACGCGGCTTGGCGACAAGGTTGGCGATTGGTCGCCCATCTTTGTCATATCCCGAAACTCGACGCGAAATCGCGGATCGTCCAACGCGCCGGCGGAACCGACGCGGTTAAACGCGGCGCTTGTTTCGCCCTCGATCGCCTCAAAACGCGGATTACGTTCGCGAGCATAGGCAAGTAGCTCTTCTAGCGACGAGCCAAGCTCTTGCGCAAAGAGCGTTTGAACGAAAAAAAGCGCTAAAACGATTACGTTAGGGCGCAAGCCGAATATCCGTTATAACGACGTCCGCGCCCTCTTTTTCAAGCGTGAATACGACGCGATCGCCCGTTTTTAATCCCGATAACGCCGTTTTATCCTTGACGGAAAACTGCATAGTCATTGCGCGCATATTCAGCGCCTCTATATCGCCGTGTTTTAGCAAAACCGTCCCCGCCTCTAAATTAGCTCTGCGAATCTCGCCCTCGCTAGTAGCGGAGTTTTGCGTATGAGTCGAATGCGATCCGTGATCCGCCATATTATGAGCGCCAAACGCGCCAAAAGGCGCAAAGAGAATCAGAAGCGCAAAAAGCGTTTTTATCCCGTTCATCGTTTCTCCTTTATTTATATTCGCCAAAAACTCGCGCCGATCCGTCTTTGCCGACGAGTAAAACCTCGAAAGGTTCGCTCAAACCGTCGTAAGCCGCGCCGTCCATACCGGGCGATCCGATCGGCATATTTGGGACGGCAAGAGCGATCGCGTCGGGTTTTTCTTCAAGCAAACGTTTTATATCGTTTGCGGGGACGTGCCCTTCGATCGCGTATCCCGCGACGATCGCCGTGTGGCAGGAAGCATATTTGCGAGGAACGCCAAAATCGCGCCTTTGGTTATGCGTTTTGACCGCGAAGCCGTTTTTCTCCAAATGCGCGATCCAATCGTTGCAACAGCCGCAGTTCGGATCTTTATAAACCGTCGCCTCGATCGGTTGCGTCGAAATCGCGGCGGCTAAAAGCCAAGTAGTAAAAATCATCGCTTCTCCTTCGTTTGATAAACTACGGCATTATAAAAACCGCGTTCCGTCAAAACGGAGTCGCTCAGATGACATTTTTGTAATGCGGAGAAAAAATGAAGATTTTAATCGTAGAAGACGAGCGAAAAACGGGCGAATACCTTAAACAGGGATTAAACGAGGCGGGATTTTCAATCGATCTTGCGGATAACGGCGACGACGGGCTTTATCTCGCGGAAAACAACCATTACGATTTGGCGATCCTAGACGTTATGCTACCGGGTATGGACGGCTGGCAGCTTCTTTCGAGCCTGCGAAAACGCGGAATAAATATGCCTACGCTCTTTCTGACCGCCCGCGATCAGGTGGAAGATCGCGTTAAAGGTTTAGAGCTTGGCGCGGACGATTATCTCATCAAGCCCTTTTCGTTCGCCGAGCTTCTAGCGCGCGCGCGGACGATACTGCGGCGCGATCGGCGCGGCGGCGAAACGAGCGCGATTCGCATAGCCGATCTAGAGCTTGATCTTTTGCGGCGCGTAGCGAGGCGCGGCGGCAAACGCATCGAGCTAACGGCAAAAGAGTTTGGTTTGCTAGAGCTTTTAATGCGGAGGGAGGGCGAAACGCTTCCAAAAACGCTGATCGCCTCTCTGGTGTGGGATATTAACTTTAACAGCGACGCCAACATTGTCGAAGTCGCTATGCGCAGACTACGCGCTAAGATCGACGACGGCTTTAACCAAAAACTGATCAAAACTGTTCGCGGAATGGGATATGTGCTAGAGACTACGCCCGACGACGAAACCGCTTAATAAATTACCCAAACCTGTCCAAAGAGATTGGGAAATCTAAAAAATTAAAACGTCTTTGCCTTAAACAAAATAATATGTCCGCGCGGGAATAATCGCGTATGTAGGCTTTGTTAATGAGCAAGCAAAAAGCGCTTACGCAAGTTTTGCAAAACGCGGAAAATATTTTACCGCCTTAAGCTTTCTATAGTTTGCGTTGGCTTAGCGCTTTACAGACGACGGTTTATTTTGTCGCGTTTTGATCTCTAACGTATGGCGCGCCTTTATGCAAAATACCCGTGATAACGGCGGCGGCGGCTGGTTCGATCCGCGCTAATACGGCGGCGGCGGTTTTGGGATCCAAACGGCTTAAAATATCAGAGGCTAAATAGGGATCGAGCGCGCTCATAATCTCGCCAGCGTTAGAGGCTTTCATATCTGTATACAGACTTTTTAATTTGCTCCCTTTAATATCGTTAATCTGCGCTAAAAGCTCTTGTTGCGCCTTTAACGCCGCTTCGATTTTTGCTCTTTCTTCTTCGATCGCTTTTAGATCGGCGACGATCTTTGCCTCTCTTTGTTTGAGCGCCTCCTCTTTTTGGCTTAGAATACGCTCTGTCGCTTCGCCTAAAGCCTCCAATTCGCTTTTTGATTTATCAAGGCGATCGACCTCGAAAAGAATCTCGTTTTTGCGCGCCTCGAAGATCGCGTTACAATCGTCCGCTGACGACATAGCGCTCAGCGTAACTAAAAATAAAAGCCGTTTCATTCTGCGCTCCTTAGAATATAACGGGCGTTGATCGCCGCGTCATCCAAGCGTTTATCTTCGCTCTTTTTCGCCGCGATCGCCGCAAACGCTTTTTCTTCGCGATCGAGATGATTGATTTTTTCGTATTCCACAAGCGCTTTTTTGAGAAGAAAACGTATCTGAAAAACCTTCTGATGCGCCGTAAAAATTTCTTTTCGCGCCGCGTCGATTTCGCGCCGATATACCCCGCGTTTTTCGCTCGCGATCGCAAGATCGCCAAACGCGCCGCTTTCAGGTTCTACCATAGCGGCAAACTCGACGCTTAAAAGGTTCAGCGCGTTTTCCCTTTTCATTAGTTCCGATTGCGCCGCTTGAAGCTCCCTGCGAAGCTCTTCTACCTTGCCGTTTTTAATCTTTGCAAGTTGGGCGAAATCGTTCATAGCGCTACCTGTAAATAGAGTCGTTGCGATCCGCGCCCGTCGAGATCATCGCGATTTTAACGCCGATCGCCTCTTCTAACGCGAAGATATAATTTTGCGCCGTTTTTGGCAGATCGCTAAGAGTTTTCGCTTTGGCGAGCTTATCCCAACCCGCAAACGATCGATAGATTGGCATAGTCCCGTCGTAATCGACGCAAACTTTAATCTCGTCGAAGCCGTCGAGAACGTCGAGTTTCATCAACGCCAATTCGTCGACGCCGTTGATTCGGCACGCAAACTTCGCCAGCGGCGCGTCAAACCAGCCGCAACGGCGCGCGCGCCCCGTGCTTGTGCCAAACTCCTCGCCGTTTTTACGCAAACGCTCGCCAATTTCGTTATCTTGCTCGGTTGCAAAGGGACCGTTGCCGACCCTCGTGCAATAGGCTTTGACCACGCCGGTTACCTTGCCGATCTCTTTTGGCGAAAGTCCTGCGCCAGAGCAGGCGCCCGCCGCAATTGTATTGGAGCTTGTAACAAACGGATAGGCGCCGTGATCGACGTCTAGCAACGTTCCTTGCGCTCCTTCAAGCAAGACTTTTTCGCCGCGATCAAGCGCCTCCCATAAAATCCGCGTCGTATCCGCCGCGAGAGGAAGCAGGCGATCCGCCCAATTCGCGACGTCCGCCGCGATTTGCGCGCGATTTGGCGGCGTTAGATTTAGATCGTCGTAACGTTTTAGAATCGCGTCGATCGTTTTGGCTTGATCGGCTAGATCGCCCAAACGAACGCCAACGCGAGCGGCTTTATCGGCGTAAGCTGGTCCTATCCCGCGTCCCGTGGTGCCGATTTTTTTATCGCCGAGATTGGTTTCTCTAGTCTGATCTAGCGTTATATGGTAGTCCAAAATCAGGTGCGCGTTGCGGCTGATAAAGAGTCGCCCGCGAAGATCGCCAAATTGCGCCATCTCGCCTATCAAAGCGTTTGGGCAGACGACCACGCCGTTGCCGATCACGTTAAGCGCCTTTGGGTTTAAAACCCCCGAAGGGATCAGATGCAGAGCGTATTTTTTTTCGTCGATGACAATCGTATGCCCCGCGTTGTGTCCGCCCTGATAGCGAACGACGAAATCATATTTTTGCGCGAAAAGATCGACAATTTTGCCTTTTCCCTCGTCGCCCCATTGAATACCTACAATTAGATCAGCTTTATTTGCCATTATCTCGCTTTTATTTGGTTATGCGCGCAATTCTAACACAGCAAAGCAAGATTTGCGAAATCGATCACGAAGTATTCACAAACGGCGTCTAATATGCGGCTATTTTCGTTTTGGAGCGGATTGATGAAGCGTTTTTGTATCTTATGCGTAGCGGCGCTTTGCTGTTTTGCCGCCGAAACGAACAATAGCGCGATCGAAACCATTGCGGTCGAAGCTAGAGGCGTTTTGCGCTCGATCGACCGCGAAAGCAAAACGCTAACGATCGAGCAGGAGCCGATAGCGCGTCTTAGCTGGCCTTCTATGACGATGGAATACGCGTTTGGCGGCGTTAAACTCATTCGCGGAATCAAAGAGGGCGACGAAGTAGAGTTTAGTTTTGTTCAAAGCGGGCGCGTCAATACGCTAAACGCGATTAAAAGGGCTAAATAGGATTTTTGCGCTAAGATCGCGGTTAGATTTCAGCGCGAAAGGGCGAAATGAAAAAGTGTTTATTAATCGCGGCGTTAGCGGTTTTTGCGTTTGGGGCGACGATCGATTGCGATCGACGTTTTGTAGAAAAATCGGGCGGATTTTCTATCTGCCCGCCAATTGGCTGGGAAGCTAAACCCTTTGGCGGTTTTAAGTATAAGTTTCT
>JAISRI010000103.1 GCA_031273735.1 Helicobacteraceae bacterium | reverse complement strand
GCGCCATAAAAATGGAAGCGATTAAAGAGCGTCCAGATAGGCTACGTTTCGATAAAGCGGGTTTAGAGGCGAAAGGGTAAGCAAATGGTTTGATAAAGCTAAAGATCGAAGCTGAAGCTCGCAGACGTTTTGCCGCTCGCGTAACGTTAGCCAATACGGCGCTAATCGGAAGAAAAGACATTGAAGCCCCTTCGGACGCGGAAATAAGGTTTTTGCATCGATAAATTAAGAACTAAGAAACGCAAAAACTTAAAAGATTAAATCAGAAAGCGCCTTAAAGATCAAGAAATTACGCTAAAGTTTTGGCGAAATTATCGCCTTGAGCGCTGATTTTTTAAGCGCCGAGTTCAGTCATTCCCGCGACTTTTAGCGTACCGCGCTATCGCTTCGCGGAACGAGGAGAAGAGGCGCGGTAATGGTTGCTACCGCGAGTTTTGCTTTGTCGTAAAACGGCAAATAGCTTATAGGATTCTTTTTAGAGGCAATAGGTTAAGCGCAGTAGAGACTAAAACGCTAAAAGAGCGATTGCCAAGCTTCGTTTTATCGATTAAAATTCGAGAGGCAGAGCGTTTGGAAAGAAAAGTTTGCGATTCGGCGCGATATGTTTAAGCGCCAATCGCGAAAGAGCTTTACAAGAAAAAAGCGATCCCAATAAAAAAATATTTTCAGGCGTTTCTATATTAAGGTCGCTTAGAAAGCGATCGGCGTTTCTTGTCTTTATTAGCGAAGCGCCCGCTACGCTTTTAGATACGATTATATCGACAAGATCGCTTAAAAAATAGATTAGGCTTTCGCACATTCCAAAAGCGATTAGCTCGTCGGGCGTTCCGGCGAGTTTATAACTAATAGCGCTACGCAAAAAAGGAAGCGGATCGATCGCGCTATTGTTCAGTTTATAATCGATTATCGGGCTTTTTGGCATAGCGCCAAAAGCGATATATTCGAGCGTTTTATTAAACGCGCTTTTTATATCGCGATCAAAACCTAAAATTAAGCCCGCGATCGCCCACAACGAAGCGATATTTTTTGGCGAGTTTTCAAAGGCGGAGCTTTCGATCGCGCCGAGTATATCGCCATATTTTTCGCGGTAATTTAAGATCAGTTTCGCGCCGCTTTCACCGCTCTGTTCGATCGCGGCGAAAATATCCGCTATCGACTTAGGTAAATCTATTTTTAATAACTCTATCGCGCCCGTTTTAGGAGCGTTAAAGATAAAGCGATCGTCGTTTTCGACGCTAAGAAAAAAGCCCAAATTAGCTTCGTTGTGCAGATCGCGCTCGTCGATCGCGGCGGCAAAAACGCGAAAATACGGCTCTTTAATATAAAAAAACCGATCCAAAGGCGGCAAAAAATCCAAGCCTTTAACGATCAGATTTTGCGTTTTTAGCGCGACGACCTCAATACGATCGTAATCTTCTAACGCTATCGCTTTTACGCCTTTTTCGGCAAGTTTTAACGAAAGCAGATAGAGATATAGATCGCCCGCAAGCGCTATACCGATCAAACGCGGCAGAGCGGGATATTTGTTTTGAAAAATAAAGTTTGTAGGAAGGCGCAAGATTGGACGTTCGATCGAACCTAAAGCGTTAATATCTTCCGTTTTTGCTATGGCGATTTCGGAAATATAGTCAATGTCGGTAGGCATAATTACGGCGTTAGGATTATACGCGCGGTTTTCAAGCGCAAAAAGCCGATAATGTCCAGATATTTCAAGAGCGCCCCCCGCATTAAGAGATTCTACAACGCTATCGATCGGGGGCATATTTTCTAGCGCTTTTGCCGCGCCGATTTCAGGTTTAATCGTCCAATCGCCGTTTTTCTTTGCCGCCATTAAACTACGCGGCGAAAAACCAAGAGGCGCAAAACAGGTTTCGATCGCGCTCGATTCTTCTATATTCCAATTTTCGGTTATACGCGCCGTAACGCCGCGCAAAAAGATTGACAGCGGCGTTTCTATGGCAAGCCGATCGCTAAAGGTTTTTAGCGCCTCCTCTTCGCCGCGAACAAACAGCGTTATCTTTTCTTTTTCTTTTTTAATATAAAACTCTTGTTTAGCTTGCGAAGCAATTAAGTATAAGTAGTTTTCTAAAACCGCGTTGGGCGAAACGTAAATAAACTCGTAAGCTAAGATCATAACTCTTTTCCAAAGTTATCGGCGACTTGCTGAATCGTTATATTTGGATCGATCGTTTCAACGAGAAAACCAAGCTCCTCTAAATGTTTAATCGCCGTTTTTTCCATAACAATCGCGCTATTTTGTATCGCCTCGCTCATCGTTAGGGTCGTCCCTTCGACGATCTGCGGAACAACGCCGATAATTTTAGTCGTCGGGCGATCGCCTAGCAGATCCATCATGGATAGCGTTTGAAGCATCTCGACTTCGTGTGCGCTTCCTTGCCAATTTACGCCGTTTGGCATATCCTTGTAATCAAAAAAATAGACGTCGCCTACTTCGCCGTTATCCGCGCAAACGCAGTCAAAAATTATTAGATAGTCGTAGGCGGCAATCAGCGGAGCTAATAACTGCGCCAAAGTTCCGCCGTCGGCTATATCGATCGTATGATTTACGGAGCTAAATCGATATTTTTGTTTAAGTAATCGGCTCAAATGCGCTCCGACTCCTTCGTCGGAGAACATTATATTGCCGATTCCTAAAAGCAGTATCTTCAAAGAACTAATGTTTCTTCTTAAATTTAATACCGCTTAAAATGGAGTCCAGCGCGCCCTCTTTGCCTCTTATGGAGTTGAAAACCACCATATAGATATGAATGGGCAAAAATATCAGGACGACCCACATTAAAATATGGTGGATTACTCTTACGTTCGCCAAACCTCCAAACAAAACCTCGATAGGTCGCATAGCCGCGTATAACGCGCCGCCCAATCCTTCGTGATAGACGTGGACATACATAATTAACCCCGTCAAGCACAACAGCAAAAACGCTACGTATAACGCGCTGTAAGTAACGAACTGAAGCGGATTATACGCGCCTCTTAAATGCGGGTGTTTTCCGATCAGCAGATAATACTTGATCTGCGCGATCCATATCTTTGGACTAAGCGCGTCTTTAAGCGATCCGCGTTCCAACTTTTCCGCCTTGTCGCTAGATACGAAAAAGTAGTAAATCTTAAAGATTGTAAGCGCGATCAGAGCGAATCCAAATATCTCGTGCCACATTCGCATTCTCGCGTTAAGAAATAGATTCGGTTCGCTCGATACGGCGGGCGCCGCGAAAACGGAGGCGATATAAAAGCCCGTGATCGTCAGCGCGACAATCGAAGCGGCGCGAATCCAATGCAAAGCGCGGGTTACGCCGCTAAACTCGATCTCTACTTCTCTTATTTCGGCGATTTCTTTCGACATTCTCTCTCCTTATTTTATCGCGAAACGCTATCGATCGCCACTTTGTGCGATCCGAGTTCGTTGCCCCTCGTATCCATCACATGCACGGCGCAAGCGATACACGGATCGTAAGAGTGAATCTTGCGGATAATTTCTAACGGTTTGCTTAGATCGGCGATCTTTAATCCTATTAGGCACTCTTCGTAAGAGCCGCGCTGATTTTGCGCGTCTTTTGGCGAAGCGTTCCATGTGGAAGGAACGATCGCTTGATAGTTTTCGATCTTGCCGTTTTTAATTCTGATCCAATGGCTCAAAGTTCCGCGCGGCACATGCCCGATATAACGCCCCTTATACTCGCGATTGTTATCGATCGTATATGTCGTATAGGTGCTTTGATCCGTCTTTAGATTTTCGATCAGATTGTTAAACGCGCTAAGAGCGTTATCGGCGATCACTTTCGCTTCGATCATACGAGTCGCGGTGCGCCCAAGCGTGGACAGAACGGCTGTGATCGGAAGCCCCGTATCTTTCAAAAATTGATCGACGACTTTAACGACCGCCGCGTTGCCTTTAACGTAATTAACCGCGATATTCGCAAGCGGTCCGACCTGCATTGGTTTGCCGTCGTAACGCGGCGCTTTTATCCATGTATATTTACCCTTTTCGTCGATCAAAGGCGCTTTTACGACTTTGCCATCTCCGTCGATCGTATCGCCCTCTTTGAAGCCCGTATAGTTCGGTTCGGTTTCGCCTTCGTAAGGGTGCAAAGCCGCGTCGTTTTTATACCACGATCGCGTCGCTTCCTCTTTGATCTTGTCTTCGTCGACCTCGTAGACTTTGGTAATGTCGCCGTTAAGGATAATGCCGCTATCAAAGAGCCAATCGTTGGCGCTCGTTTGAAACTCTTTATACGTAAAGAGATTGGGCGTTCCCACGTCGCCAACGACGCTTGGTTCGCTCGCGTAGGCTTTGCCCGCCATAACGAGATCGGGATAGTAAGCGCGGTTTATAAAATCCGCTATCTCTTGAAACTTAACGAGATATTCGCCAAGCCTTGCGGGATCGAGCAAGTCCATTACGCAGGTTACGCCGCCCACGGATAGGCTTTGCGGGTGCGGTTGCTTGGATCCGAAAATCGCCATCATCTGCGCGACGGTTCTTTGGATTCTCAAACATTCGAGGTAGTGCGAAACCGCGATCAGGTTTTGTTCGGGCGTAAGCCGATAGGTAGTATGCCCCCAATAGCCGTTTGCGAAAGGTCCTAAAGCGCCCTTTTTCACAAATCCCGCGACGCGCTCTTTTACGGCGGTTAATTGATCCGCGCCGCAAGCGTAAGGGATCGCGGTATATTTGAATGCCTCGTCCGCCGCTTTGCGCGGATCGGCGCTTAACGCGGCGACAATGTCCACGAAATCAAGCGCGTGTAGTTGATAAAAATGAACGGGGTGATCGTGCAAAAAAAGCGCCGCGTTCATCAGCGTTCGCGTTAAAACTGCGTTTAGGGGCGGCGCGATCTTTAGCGCGTCCTCTACCGCCATAATTCCCGCCTTGTAGTGCGAAAAGGTGCAAACGCCGCAAATGCGTTGCGTGAAAAAGCCCGCGTCGCGAGGATCGCGCCCCTTTAATATCTTTTCGATACCGCGCCATAGCGTAGCCGTCGAATAGGCTTCCGTAACGACGTTATTATCGTTTACTACCACTTCTACGCGCAGATGTCCTTCGATTCTTGTGATTGGATCGACTACTATTCTTTTGCTCATTATCTCCCCCTTTTACTCGGCTTTTTTGAACGCGCTGATAGCCGCGTGCGCCGCAACGCCGATCGCCGTTACGGTTAAAAGAGCGACGCCGATCTTATCCGCCGTCGCGTCCGCGTCGATCGAACTAAACGGTTTGCCCGCCAAAGGCTCCTCAAACGGTCCCATTACGTCCCAAAAATCCGGTTCGGAACAACCGATACAGCCGTGTCCCGCTTGAACAGGCCAAGAGGTGTGTTGATTAAACCGCTCTCTGGAACAGTTATTAAAGGTATATGGTCCTTTGCAACCGACTTTATAGAGGCAGTAGCCTTTTTTCGCGCCTTCGTCGCCAAACTCTTGGACAAATTCGCCCGCGTCGAAATGCCCGCGCCGCTCGCACAGATCGTGAATACGCAAACCGTAAGCCCATTTTGGGCGGTTGTAGCTATCCAGAGCGGGAAGCGTCCCGAATAGAATAAAGTGAAGCACGTTGCCCACGATATTTTTTTCGCTAGGAGGACAACCCGGCACGTTTATAACGGGCTTGCCCGTGATTTTATAAAGAGGTTTCGCGTTTGTAGGATTGGGACGCGCCGCCTGAACGCCGCCAAAACTAGAGCAGGTTCCGATCGCGAAAATCGCCATCGCGTTTGCCGCCGCCTCTCTCGCGTGTTCCGCGCCCTTTTTGCCGTGAGGACCAACCGTGAGATAAAATTCGCTAGACCCTGCGGGGATACCGCCTTCGACCATTAAGATGTAATTTTTTTTATACTTTTTGATCGCCTCTTCAAGATTAGCTTCCGCTTGCCAGCCGCTTGCCGCCATCACCGTTTCGTGGTATTCCAACGAAATATAATCGAAGATCAGGCTGTCGATCGTCGGCGCGTCCGTGCGTAACAAACTTTCGCTACAGCCCGTGCATTCCGCCATATGTAGCCACACTACCGGAATACGACCAGCCGCCAATTCAGCCGCTTGCGCGACCAACGGCGCAAAACTCAATGGTAATGAAAGAGCCGCCGTAGTCCCCGCCGCCCACTTCATAAAGTCGCGGCGCGAGATCCCATTCTTCTCTAAAACCGCTCCGATCGGTTCGCGATCGTCAATTCGCTCCTTGCTCGCTAGCGCGTCCAACCGCGCCGATAGCTTGTCGTATAGCTCTTGATACTCCATTACTACCGCCTCCTATATGATAATAAATGTAATGCTATCGACTATTATCTTAAACTTAACTTAATATCTAAATACTTTTTATTAAGAAAACTTACAGGTTAGCCAAAAATACCCTTTCTAGTCGTTCGCGCGCAAAAGCGGTAGTTTCTAACGAGAACTTTTCGCAAACGGGAATTGTAGAGAAGCGTTTTTAGCGGTAAAAATGTAAATTTCGCTAAAATCCGCGACTTTCTTGCCAAAAATCTGCGATTTTTCGGCGGATCAATCGTTAATTAAAGAAATTGACAAAAGCGGCGCTTTTTGTCGAAAAGAGGGTTTATGCAGATTTCAGCGAAAAAAATAGACGGCGCGAACGCGGTTATCGCCGCGTCGTTCGATCAGAACGCGATCGCCGAAGCGGAGAAAGAGGTCGCGGCAAAGATAGCAAAAGAGACGAATATCGCGGGCTTTCGCAAAGGCAAGGTTCCCGTTTCGGAGATCAAGCGCCGATTCAAAGAGCGTTTGGAGAGCGACGCAAAGAGCGCTCTGGCAAATCGGGCGTTTGAAGATGGATTAAAAGCGCTGGACAAACCAGAGATGATCGGTATGCCAGTCGTAACCAAGAGCGCGCAAAAAGAGGGCGTTTTGGAGTTGGAGCTTAAACTCTCTTTGCGCCCCGCGATCGAGCTTGGCGATTACGACGCGCTTGTTCCCTCGTTCGATCCGATCGTCGTTACGCAAAAAAGTTTAGACGAAACCTTGCAAAAAGCCGCCGATTCTACGGCAAAACCAGAGGCGATCGAACAAAAACGCGGCTTAAAAGAGGGCGATTACGCGCAGTTTGATTTCGGCGGTTTTATCGACGGCAAACCGCTTGAAGGCGCCCAAGCCAAGGATTACGAGTTAAAGATCGGTTCTAAGAGTTTTATTCCCGGTTTTGAAGAAAAGATGATCGGATTAAAGGCGGGCGAAACGCGCCAAATCGTCATAACGTTCCCAAGCGATTATCACGTTACGGGGATTGCGGGGAAAGAGGCGAAATTTGACGTTTCGCTTAAAGCGATCAAGGTCAAAAAAAGCGTGGAGTTAAACGACGAGGTTGCTAAAAAGCTCCTGCAGGGCGTGGAAGGCGCGAATCTTGAAAAGTTAAAAGAGGCGGTTGAAAAGACGCTTTTCGACGAACAAAAGTCGAAGCTGTATAACGAAGAGCTTCGCCCCAAACTGCTTGAAACGCTACTTAAAAAATACGAGTTCGATCTACCAGAGATTATTTTGGAGCAAGAGATCGATCATCTCGCCACGCAAAAAGCGCGATCGCTTGACGAGGAGGCGCTAAAAAAACTCCAAAGCGACGAGGGCGCGTTAAAGGCGCTACGCGAAGAGTTTAGAACCGAAGCCAAAGAGCGCGTAAAAACGACGCTTTTGATCGACGCGATCGCAAAGGCGGAAAAGATAGCCGTTAGCGATCGAGAGGTCGCGCAGGCGATCTACTATCAGGCGTTGCAATCGGGGCAGAATCCGCAAGAGACGATCGACTATTACCGCAAAAACAATTTAACGGCGGTCGTGAAAATGTCGCTTACAGAGGATCGCGCATTAACGGCGTTGCTTGATCGAAAAGCCTTAGGCGGCGAAAAACCAAGCGTCGCAGAGAAAAAGCCGCCTAAAGAGAGCGCGAAAAAGAAAAAAGCGGTTTAATTTATCGTAAAGGACGGAAATGAGTTACTATGTTCCATACGTGATAGAGCGAACGGGGCGCGGCGAGCGAAGCTACGACATTTATTCGCGTCTGTTAAAAGATCGGATTGTGATGCTTGGCGGCGAGATCGACGACGGCGTGGCAAGTTCGATCGTGGCGCAATTTCTGTTTTTGGAAGCCGAAGATCCCGAAAAGGATATTTATCTTTACATCAATTCGCCCGGCGGCGTGATCACTAGCGGTATGGCGATCTACGATACTATGCAGTATATCAAGCCCGACGTGGCGACGATCTGTATTGGTCAAGCCGCGTCGATGGGCGCGTTTTTGCTCTCCTGCGGCGCTAGGGGCAAAAGGCACGCGCTACCAAACTCGCGCATTATGCTCCATCAACCGCTTGGCGGGGCGCAAGGGCAAGCTACCGATATTGAGATACAGGCAAAAGAGATCATCAGGATCAAGGCGATCATCAACGAGATTTTGGCGCAAAATACGGGCAAACCGCTGAAGACGATCCAAAGCGACACCGATCGCGATTTCTTTATGAGCGCGAAAGAAGCGTTAAATTATGGCATAATAGACGCGGTTGTCGAGAAAAGTTTGAAGTAGGTTTTTACGAGGAGAGTTTAGAGGTGTTGCTAAGAAAAGGGGTCAATATCGGCGCAAGCGACGAAGCGACGACTTCTCGTACTAGTAATAGCGGTAGCGAATTGGAAGGTTTTGCGCGAGCCGTTTTAGACGAGCTTGCCAAAGACGCTTTGCCGCCGCTTCCCAACTACTACCAACTCTACTTCGATAAAATGCTCGACGATAAGCCATACGAGTTTCGCAAAGCGGCAAACGATATGATCGAGGGCGAAAGCGACGCGGAAGACGAAAAGCGAATGCATATGGAGCGGCAACTACAAGAGGGCTTCGGCATTTTCAAAGAGATTTTGCAAAATGTGGCGACTCTTTTTAAAAACGTCAGCGCGATGACGTTGATTGGCAAGCGAAGAATGCAGGAGGCGAAGGGAATCAACAATCCTAGCGCCGTGCAAAATTTATCTTTGGCGCTTAACAACGACCTAGAAAAACTAACGAGCGTCTTAAACTCTCAGGCGATCGTTATTAAAAATCTTTATTCCAAAAGCGCAAAAATCATTCAGGACGTCAAGGGCGAAACCATATACGATTCGCAATACGGCGTATTTAATAAGCGCTATCTTATGGAGCAGGTTCGCGCGGAGATCGCGCAGATAGGCAAGTTTAATCACCATAGCTCGCTTCTTTTGGCAAAACTTAGCTCTAAGATCAAAGAGCGCATTCAGAACGAAAAGCAATCGGGATTGATCAACCGCACAATCTCCAAACTATTTTTGAAAACCTCTAGGCGAAGCGACGTAGTGGCGCATTTTGGCGACGGTTGCTTTGGTATTTTGTTAAAGCACACAGACGAGCAAAACGCCTCGCGCGCCGCTTTGCGCGTCGCGGAGATGACGAGCGGATCGCATTTTTTTATCGCTGATCACGAGATTAAACTCGAAATCTGCATAGGAATCGCCGCGTTAGAGGTTTCTCAAGAGGCGGAAACCGCATTGGTTCGCGCGCTGGACGCTATGAACAAAGCCGATAACGAAGGCAAAGTATTCGAGGTCGCGCCAACCGCGCAGGGCGAGCAGGTCAGTGGCTAGAACGGTAATCTTATATCCCGATCGAAGGTTGCGGCAGGTAAGCGTAAACGTCGAAAAGTTCGATAGTTGGCTAGATACGCTTTTAGACGATATGAATATCGCTATGTTGGAGCGCAACGGCGTAGGTTTAGCGGCTATACAAGTAGGCGAGCCAGTCCGCGCTTTTATAGTTAATACGCCAAATGAAGAGGGCGCGCAACTTCCAGAAAACCTATTGGAAATTATCAATCCGAAAATCGTTAAAAGCGAAGGCGCGATCTTATGGAACGAAGGTTGCCTAAGCATTCCTGAATACACGGAAGAGATCGAGCGTTTCGCGAGCGTAACGCTAGAATATCAGGATCGCAAAGGCGAATATTTTGAGATCGAAGCCGAAGGATTGTTCGCGATCGCTATTCAACACGAGATGGATCATCTCGACGGGAAATTATTTATCGATCGCCTGCCGCTTTTGAAACGCAAAAAGTTTGAAAAAGAGCGGCGTAAAGCGATGAAAGAAAACGGCTAATATAAGCGCGTATTTTGCGTTGCGCGGGGGAATGGCGACGGTCGCGGATTTTTGGGACGGAGGTCGTTTGCGGCGACGGGGCTAAAACGTTTAGAAACATTAGCGCTAAAATTGCGCGATGGTTTGCAAACCTACATCTATTTGATCCGTAAGGGCTGAAATGGCGACTAAGACGCTGACGTTGGCTTCGATATACGAGTTGCAAGGGCTAAAAAACGAGGCGATAGAGATCTATCGCGATATTCTCGCCGAGGATCCTGAAAATATCGAGGCGCGGCTCGCGTTAATACGCCTAAGCGGCGTTCGGCGTAAGTTCGAGGGCGTTAATCTTCAAATGAAAGAGTTTTTTATAAAAATGGACTCGCCTTTGGAGTTTGCCGAGTTCGAGCGGTGGCTGGCGTTTTAGAAAGGTTATTATGGACTTAAAAGAGATGGTTCTTTCCGCGCTGGCGGATATACAAGAGGAGCAAGAAGTCGCCATTGTCGAGCAAACTCCGATCGAACAAATTGGGCCAATCGCGCCGCGAGAGGAGCTAGCCGCGCCAAAAGAGCCGATCGCGGAGCCAAAGCCAATCGCGCAAAATGAAGCCAAAGAAACGACTAAAGAGAGTCGCGACGACGAAGAGAGGTTTTTAGCCGCGTTAAAAGAGCGGCTTCTGACGCTTTTCGAGGGTTTTCAATCGCCAAATAACCGCGCCGTAGAGGCAAAGATCGATCTAACGTTGAACTTTTTAGAATATCTTTTGAGCGCGATCGAAGAGCGTTTGGACGAGCTAGAGAAAAAGTGATACTGCCCGAACGCTTTCGCGCCGATTTTGTCAAAATCCAAACGGCGCTACGAGCGCATACGAGTCGCGCTTATTTTGTGGGCGGCGCGGCGCGGGATTTTCTTTTGGGGCGCGAGATTACCGACATAGATATCGAGATTTACGATATTTTGCCCGATCGTTTCGACCATCTTATGAAAACGTTGGGCGCGATCGGCGTGGGGAAAAGCTATTTTGTTTATAAATTGGGCGCGTTCGATCTATCGCTTCCGCGTAGCGAACGCAAAATCGGGCGGGGGCATAAAGCCTTTGAAGTCGCTTGGCAGAACGATCCAAAAGAGGCGAGCCGCCGCAGGGATTTTACGATCAACGCTCTTATGATCGATATATTTAACGGCGATCTATCGGATTTTCATAAGGGCAGGGGCGATTTAGAGGCGAAGGTTTTGCGGCATATCGACGATCGCGCTTTTGCGGAAGATAGCTTGCGCGTTTTGCGGGCGGCGCGTTTTGCCGCGCAGCTTAACTTTAAAATCGCGACGGAAACGATCGCGCTGTGCAATGCGATCGAGCTTAACGATCTAAGCGCCGATCGGATCAGAAGCGAGCTGCAAAAAATATCGAACGCGCCTTTTCGCGTCAAAGGGTTTTATTATCTGCTAAAACTTGGAGCGTCGAAGCGACTTTTTGGATACGACGACGCGACTTTGGAGCTTTTTCGTTGGGTCAAACGAGCGCCATTATATTACGCGCTAGGCTGTTTTTGGCATAGCAAAAGAAGGGTTTTTTCGCTTTTTGGCGAGATCAAAAGAGCTAGTCGCCCTTCGCCGCCAAAGCGCGTTAGCGAGCGGTTTTTGTGCGCTTTGGCGTTAAAGTCTGCGCTCAAAGAGTGGGAGGGATCGGCTATTTTTCGCTTGGAGCGGCATAGGTTTTATAACGAAAAACTTGATTTTGGCATTTACCCCGTCGATCTGATGAAAGAGGGCTTTTACGGCGCGCAATTAGGCGAGGAGCTAAAAAAACGAACGCTTAACGCCCTTAGAAAAATCCCGCGAACGAAAATCTAATTAAAACGCCGCCGCTTTTTGATACAGGCAAGTTTAGACGCTTGAGAAATCTGTTATAAATGGCGATAAACAATTTGGAGGCGGTTAAAATGGATAAAACGATAGCCGACGAAATGTCTCGATGGGCAAAAATGGACGAAATCAATAAATTTGAGTATGCGCGGGCGTTAAGCGTTCGGTTGGGAAAAAAGCGCGGACGAACGGAAGCTATCGAAGAGATCGTAAGAAACTTTAAACATGCGGGTGCGCCGTTCGATCTAATCGCCAAAGCGACGGGTTTATCTTTAGATAAAATCAAGGCGTTATAGTGCAAATGCGTCGATCATAAGCCGCAAGTTTCGCCGTTTGCGTTGCGCTACGCGTTTTGCCGCGCCGCCACGATCGGGGCTAGCCGTTCGATCAGCTCTGGAAGCATTCGCTCTATAATCTTCTCTTCGGAGGATTTTAAAATGCTTTCTAGCTTTTTGGGATTGTCCATAGGTAGATTATGGCGCGTTTTATTGGCGTCAATCTCTACGACAGGCAATAGATCGCGACTTACAAAAGGCGCGTTCGCGTAATCAAAAGAACCGTCGTTAACGTCGTAAAAAAGAGTGATTGGCGTTTGTAAGCGAGCGGAAGCCATCAGAGCTTCCGTAAATCTTTTACGAAAAAGCGCTCTGTCGATCGAAAGTCTAAAGCCGTGCATTGCCCTACCTTGTTTGACGTTGGGATAAATCGACTAAATCATAAGTTTTTGGACGCTTTTTACGGATTTTAATTGACATTTAATCTTTTTGCGGGTATTATTTCGCCCTTCAAACGTTCCGGATTAGCTCAGCGGTAGAGTAGGCGACTGTTAATCGCTTGGTCGCTGGTTCGAATCCAGCATCCGGAGCCACTTTTGACTATCAAACGGTTAATTCGCCCGCATATTTTTCCAGCGTCAGTTTTTCCAAATAGTAAAGCTCGTAGCGGATCGATTTAAAAAGCTCGGATTCTTGCGGATCGTCGATCTTTAACGCCTCCTCTAAAACCCGCGCCGATTCTTGCGCGCGTTTGAAATTGGCGATAAAGATCGATTTCGCGCCGTTTCGCGCGTTTTCTTGGGGTAGGGTAGGGCGTAAAACGTCCGCGTCGCTATCGCGGCTTTTCAAGCATTTATCGTATAGAGCGCTTCGCGCCTTATGCCTAAGCGTTTTTAACGGCTTGGCGATCGCCGCGTCGTCAAAAACGTAACGACACAGATCCTCTACGACCCTAATCGCCTCTCTTAGTCGGTTTAGATTGGCGTCGATTACTCTTAGCCAGCCCTCGTTAAACGCTTTCATTCTCTTTGCCTTTTAAGATATATTGCGCTATCGTTTCGACCACTTGATTCTAAACAAATAAGGTCGCATTAAATGCTTGATTTTATCAGAATAGAGGCGTTCGCGCGCGGCGACAACGCGCCCAGCCACGAGTTTTTAGGTTCGGCTTTGCGCGGGGCGTTTGGCGCGGCGTTAAAACGAACGTCGTGCGTTAATCCAAAATACCGTTGCGGCGAACCCGACGACGATCGACAATTCGATTCGGCTTGTCAAGCCGCCGCCAACTGCCTCTACGACGAGTTTTTTATACAGAAAAACGACTATCATCCTTACCGCTTTTCAAAGCCAATCGGCGAAAATAATTACAATTTTGCGTTTTATCTATTTGGCGGCGTCTGCAAAAAACTTCCCTACATATTAAACGCCCTGTATGAAATGGTTTGCTCTTACGGCTTAGGACGCGATCGCCAAAAGTTGGATATAGAGAAAATTGTTTGTAACGATCGGATAGTCTATGAGAATGGAGCGTTTAATCTTGAGGGCGTAAAGACCAAACGTTTTGAAGCTCCAGATTTGACGAGCAGGATAAAACTTCGCTTCGTTACGCCGCTACGAATGAAATCGGATAATAAGTTGCTAACCTCTAAACCGCAGTTAAGGCAGATACTGTTTTCGATCTTGGATCGCTTAAATCATTTCAATGGTATGCCTACTACTAAACTACCCTTCGAGCCGCAATACAAAGAGGGCAAAAGCGACGTAACTTTTAAAGATTTAACGCGCTTTTCAAGCAGACAAAATACCAAAATGCGATTTGGCGGCATAACGGGATACGTCGAATACGACGAAATCGATCCAAAAAGCTATACGATCCTAAAACTCGGCGAAAT
>JAISRI010000071.1 GCA_031273735.1 Helicobacteraceae bacterium | reverse complement strand
TGGTTCGCTCTAAACGGCATTGTAGTCGCTAACTTCGGCGGCGATAAAGCCTACGAAGATACCGATTACACTTCGCTTCGCGTAGCGGCGGTCTTCACCTACTAAGAGTTTCCTCTTAGCGCTTATCTTAAAGAAAAGTATGGTTTACTTTCAGCTTTCCCCCTTCGGGGGGATTGTTAATTCGTAAGATTCAAATCTAAAGGCGGAACGCTAAATGATAAGATCGTTTGATTTTCGTCGATCAGATCGGCTTTTATATACTCGCCCCAAGCGTCTTTAATCGCGATCCCTTCTAGTAAAAGTTCGCCCTCTTTCAACGTAAAAGTTAAATGCGGTTCGTTTGCGGGATTAAAGAAAAGCTCAAGCGCTTCGTCGGGCGCGATCGTAAATGCGATCTTACGCGAAAAATCGTCGCGCAACGATTTAATAAAACCGATCGCGGTCTGGTTTTCTTCGTTATACGTTAGCTCGCTTAAACGCGGATCGCCCCAATAGATTGCAAGCGCTTTTTGTAAAACGCTCAACCTTCTTTCGTCGATATTTTGAACAAAGTTTTCTAAGCTGATAGCGTCGCCTTCGGCGGCTATGGTTTCATACGTTTTTTTTAACGTTTTATCCGCTTTTTTAGGATTCCGTCAAAATCGACTTTATTAGGATCGATCGCGCTGAAAAATCGCAGATTTTCCGATCCGACAAGCGCGTAATTATCAAATAACGCGATCGAACCGATCGGCACTTGCGCAAAACTTCTTATCTCTTTGCCGCTCGCTATGTCGAATAAACGCGCCGCGCCGTTCTCGCCGCCGCTTGCGAGCCGATCTTTATCGACCGAGATCGCGATCGCCGTTTCTGGAGTTTTGATCGTTTTAAGTAGCTTTGCCTTTGCGATATTCCAAACGCGAATCGTCTTATCGCCGCCGCTGGAATATAACGTTTCGTTTTGCGCGGCAATCGCGTGGATAAGTTCGTTATGCCCCTTAAACGATCGCAAAAGTTTACCGCTTTTTATATCGTAGATTTTAATTAGTTTATCGTGTCCGCCGCGAATAATTTTATTTTGCGCGATCGCGATCGAGCTTATAAAAACGCGGCGATCTTTGATCTGGCGTATTAGCTTGCCGTTCTTAACGTTCCAAACGCGAATAACGCCGTCGCTTCCCGCGCCGATTAGTCTTGCGCCGTCGATTGCGATCGCGTTAAAAGTTACGCCGCGAACAAAAAAAGTTCGAATCTGTTTGCCGCTTGCTATATCCCAAGCGCGAATCGTTTTGTCAAGGCTGGCGCTAAAAAGGGTTTTGCCGTCCGCGCTAAACGCCGCCGCGACGATCTTATCCGTATGCCCCGCAAACTCTTTTAAGATCGCGCCGCTTTCGATCTCCCAAAGCAAAACGCGCTTATCCCAATCGCCGCTAACGAAGCTATTGCGATCGGGCGCAAGGGCGATCGCGCTATATTGCGACGGAGCGCCAAGAACCGCGATCGCGCCATCTACGTCGCTCGTCCAAATCAGTTTTGGCTCCGATTTAGCCGTTTCGACGATTTCGGCGATAGGCGTTTCGACCTCTTGTTTCGAGGCGCAACCTAAAAATAAAAGAGTTAAAGCGATTAATAACGAAGTTTTCATAACGAAACTTTATCATATCCGAGGATCGACCTCCCAAAAAAAGTCGATCCAATCGGCGCTTTCTCTAGCGAAAAAATCGGCGCGGATCGATGCGGAGGGTTTTTGAAATAGCGCGACGCTTTTGAACGCGGTTTTTGGAGAGCTTTTTTGTAGAGCGCGTAAAACGGCTTGTAAGGTTTCGCCGCTATCGACAATCTCGTCGACAATCAGCGCTTTTTTCGCGCCGTTTAGATCGGGCGCGTTTGCAATTTTGGGCGCGGCGAGTTTTTGGCGATCGTCGTAGCTAACGGCGCGAATCAACGCGATCGAGCGCATATTTAGCGCGCTCGCCAAAAAATGCGCAAAGGTCAATCCGCCTCGACTAACGGCGATCAGACAGTCGAACTCCTCGTTTTTCAAGCTCGCCGAGAGCGCTTTAACGTCGTCAATAAACGCCGCGTAGCCGTAATAGAGCCGTTTCATCGCCTTTTGCGCTCCTTAAAACGCGAAAGAATAACGAAAGTTTGCAATAATTGAATATTTGATAACGCCAAAGGAGCAAACCGATGAAGACCATTTGCGCGATTTTGGTTTCGGCGTTTCTATTTCTTGGTTGCGCGGCTATGCTGATCGATCGGACGTGGCTAGACGCGGGTTTTACGGCGGAAGATTATGACCGCACTAAGTCGTGGGCGGCGCTGGAGGTAACGCCCGAAAACGCTTTTGCGTGGGAAAAAGCGGGTTTTACGCCGAGTTACGTCGATAGCGGTAGCGATCGGACTAAGCTGGCGAAAAATATGCCCGACAATAAGATCTTTGGCTACGCGCCAAACGTTTGGACGCAAAACGGCTTTAGCCAAAACGAAATGGGGCGGGCGTTAAGAAGCGTTATTCCCTCTTCGCGGGTTCGATCGATTTCGCCCAAAGTTTTCAAAGGGTTGCGTTCGATTGGCGTTCCGCCCGAAGAGTGGCGCTACTGCCTTGATCCAGACGACGGCGAAAAATACGATTTTTCTTCGATCAAAACGTTGGTAGAACTAAAACTTTCGTGCGCTCGGATCGACGAGTGGCGAAACGCCGGATTTACGCAAGCCGAAGCGATCTTGTGGGCAAAAGCGGGGATTACGGACTCGCAAGAAGCGATCGGCGCGAAAAAAGACGGCTATTCGCCAAGCGTCTATGCGGCGATCAAGGCTGCGGGCGTGCCAGAAGAGGACTGGAACTACTGTATTAACAGAGGGCTTGCGGTCAAAGAGGCGAAAGCGTGGTTCGACGTTGGCGTAAGATGCACGCGGACGACCCCCAAAGTATTCATCGACGCGAAGCTAACCCCCGCGAAGGTTAAACCCTGGGTCGCCGCGAGGTTTGACGACAAAAGTATCGTCGCGTTTATTAAGCGCGGATTTTCGCTCGACGAGGCGCGAAGTTGGATTAGAACCTTTAACGCCGATTTTCTTTCTGTCAATGAAATGGCTACGTGGAAAGGCGCGTCGTTTAGCCCCGCCGAAGCGCATAAGTGGCGGGCGCTAACGAAAAACGCGCAAACGGCTAAAGGCTACAGAAACGCGGGGTTGCAACCCGATCGGATCGCTCGGTTTTTGCTCGATAACGGGGTATCGTCTTCCGCCGCGCTAGGCGAATATCGCAAAATTAAAGGCGCGTGCGGTTCTAACTTTGCCTCCGATTACGCCTTTTTGACGCGATCAAACGGCGACCTAAGCAGATACGATCCGCAAGGAAAATGTATTATCCCTAGCGGATTTTCGCGCGAAAAGACCGTTAAAGGCGGCGTCGCGCTTTATAGGATCAGCGCCGCTCGCCGCGCAAAGGGAGGCTACGAGATCGATGGCTACGCGCTTGTAAAGTACGATGACGAGTTGCCGCAAATTTTGAACAATAACGTCGTCTTAAAACCTGAAGAAATCAGCTACGACGCCGCGATTGGCGCAATTTTAAACGCCAAAACCGTCTGGAAAAAATGACGCGGCTTAAAACCAAGCGAAATTAGCCGCTTATAAGAAAGCGCGATCATATTGCTATCGGTTTTAATGCCGATAGCTCTTTACGCGAAGTAATAATATTACAAGAAAGGGCTGGATTACCGCGTTTTTGATATGGAGCTAATATTATTCTTATCAATAGACATTATGGTAGAAACGTTCTTATCGTTTTCTACTAATATCAACAACTCTTTGCCCATTCTCGAGACCATCATAACGCTATCAACTCTACCCGTTTCGCCATTTATATAACAAATTTGTTTATCTCCAGCGGTTATATTTATCGTATTGCAAATTGACTCTGTGGTCGTAAAAGAGATATTAGCGTCGCCAAGTCCAAGCATTCTTATAGGCGACGTTAACATATTGGACATTGTCGAATTTGAGTGTATTAAAAATAAAGAAATCAAAACAACAGCTAAAACGGCAACTATAGCGCCCGATGGTGATCGAATTATCGCAAAAAAAAGATTGATACAAAAAAGGAATTCCATACAAGTTATAGCGTCATTATAATTTGTGCTAGATAACGGCATCATAAATGCAACAACATAAACCAACAACGATAAGTTACCTATCATTAACCCCAAAAATAGAGAGACTTTATCTTTGCTTTTTGATCTTTTAACAATAAACCGAGCAATTAGAATAGACAAAATACAAAATACGCCAAGCATAATGTACATTGTTATTGTAAGATCGATTTTGAGGTTATAAGCAATAAATACGGCGACAATAAATACGGCGGTTGGAAAAATGGATAATAGGAACGCTACTACTATAAAAGAATCTGATGCGGATATGTTTTTGACTACCGCAAGCCTAAAGATTATACCGGGCAGAGAGATTACAATAAATAAGAATATCGCCATTGCAAACAAAAACATATTATATACGGATAAATCGACGTCTGGTAAATAACCGTATTTAAACGAATGTAATAAAATTATCCAAACTCCGCAAGCAAAAGAAATAGCCGCTAACGAAGCGATAGTATTATTCATAAAATATGTCTTTAGCCAATCTAGATTGATCGATTGTTTGTCTTCTGGCGTTTTTTTGAATAAAACGCTTATTAGCTTTTTTAAGCAACGCCAACAGGTTAAGCAATACCAACAGGTATTTTTCTTCATTTCTGTTCTCCTTTTTTTGCATCTACAATTTATCGGCATTTCGTCCAATATCAATTTGTCGTTATCGGCAATAGCCGTGATTTTTAAATAGGCAATCTGATTTTTTTTGGAAAGGCGAAGCGCTTAGCCGTTGGAAGGAAACTCTGGGATCATTTGAAAGGTTCTGATCGTAAAGTCGATCATAACGTTCATCATCCAGGGCATAGCTAAAATCATTATCGCCGCGACGACAAGTATTTTCGGCACAAAACTAAGCGTCATCTCGTTGATCTGCGTCGTCGCTTGAAATACGCTGATCAACAAGCCCGCAAGAAGTCCGCCAAGCAACATCGGCGCGGCGATCATAAGCGCGATCTTAAAGGTGTCCGAAGCGAGCGCGACAAGCTGTCCTTCCATTATTTGCTCCTTAATTGCGCGTATTCTACGGGAAGTAGCGCTTTTTCTAGCGCGATAAACTCTTTATAAACGCCGCGATCGTAACCAATTCTAAATAGCGTTTCAATACCCCTTTTACAAGAATCGCTAAACTCCGTAGAATCTTCGTTAGCGTAAAGCGAAAGGTATTTATCTAGCTTTGTTTCATCGACGCGAATCAAATTGCGATCGAGTAGCATTTTCGCGAGCGTGGTTTTATGATCTACGGCTACGCGCACAGCTTTGGTCAAAATCCTTTCCATTTCGATCGCGCGATTTAGCGGCAAACTCCGCCTCAAACACATACCGCCAAGCGGCAAAGGCAGATCGCCCTTTGCAAGCTCGCGCCATATATCCCATATTTCGGCTTCGACGATAAGCTCTTCGCTAAAGTCCAAAATCGATTCGTGAATCAATACGCCCGCGTCGCACTCGCCGCTTAAAACGACGTTTTCGATCTCAAGAAAGTTTTTGTAGATTACCCGCGCTTGCGGATAGGCTATACGAAACAAAAAGGCGTTTGTCGTATGAGCGCCGCTCAAAGCTACCTTAAAATTGCGTTTCAAAGATTTGTCTTTGCGCCGAATTAGCTTTGGTCCGTAACCGCGCCCAAAACTCGCCGCCGATCGCAAAAGCGCCTGTTCGCCGCATATAAAAGGATAGAGCGCGAAGCTAATCGCCGTCGCGTCGTATCTGCCTTCGATCGCGGCGAGATTAAGCGTTTCTATATCCGCCGCCGTATGCTCGATCGTAATATCGCCGCAATCGATCCAACCAAAAGCGATCGCGTAAAACATAAAAATATCGTCCGCGTCGGGCGAATGGGCGACTTCATAGCGCGGCATTAAACTCCTTTCAACAATTAGCGTATTCTATCCTTGTTTTGGTTGCGGCAAGCGCAAAATCCAAGTCGCGGGAAAACTGGTCGGTAAAGTCGGTAAATTATCGTTCCATTAAAAACGCGCGTATTTTACGATTGATTCTTGCTTTTAACCTTTAGATCGGTAAAATCTCTTTAACGTCAAAGGAGAAAATATGGTTTTTATCGATAACGTTCATGCGGACGAAGTAATAGATTCTAGAGGCAATCCGACGGTTCGCGCCGCAGTCGTCCTTAGCGACGGTTCAAGAGCGAACGCGATAGTGCCTAGCGGCGCAAGCACGGGCAAACGAGAGGCTTTAGAACTGCGCGACGGCGACAAAAAGCGCTACGGCGGCAAAGGCGTTTTGAAAGCGGTCGAAAACGTTAATATCGCGATTGCCGACGAGCTTGTGGGACTTTCGCCTTTCGATCAAGCGGCGATCGACGCGTTATTAAAGGATTTAGACGGGACGGAAAACTACTCAAAACTAGGCGCGAACGCCGTTTTGGGCGTTTCGATGGCTGTGGCGCGAGCGGCGGCAAAGAGCCAAAAAATAGAGCTTTATCGCTATCTTGGCGGCGCTAACGCCAGCGTTCTGCCCGTTCCAATGTTAAACGTGATCAACGGCGGTAGCCACGCGGATAACAATATCGACTTTCAGGAATATATGATTATTCCAATCGGCTTCGACGACTTTCCCGAAGCTCTGCGGGCAAGCGCGGAAACCTTCCATACGCTTAAAAAAATCCTGCGCGATCGCAAAGAGGTAACGGCGCTTGGCGACGAAGGCGGTTTCGCGCCCAACCTCAAAGACAACGAGGAGCCGATAACGCTTCTTTTAGAGGCGATCGACAAAGCGGGCTATAAAGCGGGCGAAGAGATCGCGATAGCGATGGACGTGGCAAGTAGCGAGTTTTACGAAAAAGGCGGCTACAAACTCGGCGGGGAAAACGGCAAAACGCTTTCGTCCGACGAGATGATAGATTACCTTGAAAAACTTGTCGATAAATATCCGATCGTTAGCATAGAAGACGGTTTAGCCGAAGACGATTGGGAGGGCTGGGAAAAGCTCACCGCGAAACTTGGCGGCAAAACGCAACTTGTGGGCGACGATCTTTTTGTAACCAACAAAGCGATCCTAGCCGAAGGGATCGAGCGCGGCGCGGCGAACTCTATTTTGATCAAGTTAAATCAGATCGGCACGGTCAGCGAGACGCTTCAGACGATCCGTTTAGCGCGCCGCCACAATTATACGACGGTCGTCAGCCATAGAAGCGGCGAAAGCGAAGATAGCTTTATAGCGGATTTGGCGGTAGCGATCAATGCGGGACAGATCAAAACTGGTTCGATGAGCAGAAGCGAGCGGATCGCCAAATATAACCGCGTTTTAGAGATCGGACGGCAGATTGCGGGCGTAGAATACTTGGGTAAAAAAGCCTTCGGGCGGTAATCGTTGGAAACGAGCGATATACGCGACGAACTTTTAGGAGAAATCGGTTCGCGTCCGATTATCAGGGCGCGCCATTTGGTTGCGGTCGCGATCTTTTTTGCGATCGCGCTATATTTCTACCATTTGCTCTACGGCAGCAACTCCTTTTTGCGGCTTTTGGAGTTACGCGACGAAGATAGCGCCCTTAGCGCGAGAGTCGAAACGCTCAAAGAGGAAAACGCGAAACTTAGACGCGAACTTTACGAGCTAGAGCTAATCGGCGGGGAGAGCCAAGAGTGAGAAAGCTCTGTTTTTCGCTCCTTTTCGCCGCTTCGCTTTTTGCGCGAATCAACCCTTTCGAGCCGCTTGATAATAACGATCGCAACGACTCTACGGCTTTCTTGCCCGAACGGCTTAAAGAGGAGCTTATCAATCTGCCCGCGGGCGCGAAAACGCTTAAAGAGATCAAGATCACGCACCAAGAGAGCGACGGATCGATCTCCTCGACCGATCGCAAGATTGAAAAGTCGATCGATTGGCGATCTCCCCTTCGCGTCGATCAGCCCTCCGCCGCGCCCTCGCCGCGCCAAACGGGGGTTTTTACGCCGATCGAATCGTTTGAAGGCGTTGATCGTATCGCGTTTTTTGTAGCCGACGACGTGATGAAGCTACAAACAAAAGACGAATTAATCCGCCATTTTTTACTACCGCGCCCAAGCCGCGTGGCGCTGGATTTTAACAGCTCGATTCCCTTAAAACCGCAAACCATCAAGCTAGACGGCGGCTATTTTTCGCAAATCGAGCTTAGTTTTCACGAAACTTTCTACCGCGCGATCGTTACGCTGAATGGCTACTACCCCTATACGATCGAGAGAGTTTCGGAAGGCTATCTTTTGGGATTAAATTGAATAATATAGTTTTGATCGGATTTATGGGAAGCGGCAAAGGGACGATCGGCAGGCTTTTGGCGCGAAAAACGGAGCGGTTTTTTTTAGATACGGACGCGCTTATCGAAGATTACGCTCGTAGGTCGATATCGGAGATTTTCGCAAACGAGGGCGAAGAGGCGTTTCGCGAAATGGAACGCTTCCTTGCGACGTGGATCGCCAAATCGGTCGATAACGTCGTCCTTGCGGCGGGCGGCGGTTTGCCGATCGTCTGCGATAATCTGCGCGAAATCGGCGAGGTTATCTACCTAAAATGCGACTTTGAAACGATCGCGGCGCGGCTTTCTAGCCAATCCGAAAGAGCTAAACGCCCGCTTGCGCAATCGACGGAGAGCCTGCGCAAACTATTTATTTTGCGCGAACCGATCTACGCCAAAATAGCCGATCGGACGATCGACGCGACGCAAAATATCAATGCGGTCGTTAAGGCGATCTTATGAGCGTAGTTATATGGGCGATCGCCGCGTTATTCGCGCTCTATTTTCTCGTAATGATCGCGTTAATTTTATGGGAAGAAAAACTGATATTTTTAAGCGGTTTTTCGCGTAGCGACGAGACAAAAGGGGACAAAACAATCGCCTTTACGATCAACGGAGATGGCGGCTCTCAAAACCCGATCGAATTGGAAGGTTTTTATATCAAACGCCAAAGCAAAACGGCGCTTTTATGGTTTGATGGAAATTGCGATAACGTATGGGTTGCGGCTTCTATATTAAAACAAATAAGCTCCGATGATTACGCTTTGCTTAACTCGATCGACGTAATCGCGCTTAACTATCGCGGCTATGGAAGAAGCGGCGGAAAGCCTACGCAAAAAGCGCTTTTTGAAGACGCGATCGCGCTTTACGATCATATACGCGGAGGCTACGACCGGATTATCGCGATCGGACGCAGTTTGGGAAGCGGAGTCGTTTGTTATTTGGCAAGCGAGCGCAAGCTAAACGGCGCGATTTTAATCACTCCGTATAATTCGATCCGCGCTTTGGCAAAATGGCGCTTTGGTTTTTTCGCGGCGCATATATTTATCCGAAACGCCTTTGAAAGCGATCGATATATTAAAAATGTAAAAACTCCTTTCGCGCTTTTATCGGTAGAGAACGATCGGATCATTCCAAACGTTTATACGGATCGCTTGGCAAAACGCGTTAACGTTTTGGCGCTTAACGAACGTTTAGGCGACGCCACGCACGCTTCGATCGCTTCCGATCTGCGCTTATTCGCCTTTATAGAAAAAGCGCTAAAGGAGTTTTGTAATGTTTAACGATAAAACCATTTTGATCACGGGCGGCACGGGCAGTTTTGGACGAGCGTTTGTAAAAAAGATTTTTGAACGCTACTCTCCCAAGCGGCTAATCGTCTATTCTCGAGACGAGCAGAAACATTACGAACTAAGCCAAAGTTTTACCCATAAAGCTATGCGTTTTTTTGTGGGCGACGTTCGCGATCGCGATCGCCTCTGCCGCGCTATGGAAGGCGTGGATTATTGCGTCCATGCCGCCGCGATGAAACACGTTCCGATCGCCGAATACAACCCTATGGAGTGCGTAAAAACAAATATAAACGGCGCGCAAAACGTGATCGACGCGGCGCTATTAACGGGCGTAAGAAAGGTGATAGCGCTATCGACGGATAAAGCCGCAAGCCCTATAAACCTTTACGGCGCGACAAAACTTGTAAGCGACAAACTTTTTACGAGCGCGAACAATATCAAAGGCGCGCGCGACTGCGGTTTTAGCGTCGTGCGCTACGGAAACGTGATCGGCTCTAAAGGAAGCGTAGCTCCGTTATACAAAAAACTAATAAAAGAGGGCGCGAAAAGCCTGCCGATTACCGATATAAGAATGACGCGCTTTTGGATAACGTTAGATCAAGGCGCGGAGTTTGTTATTAAAAGTTTCGAGCGAATGCACGGCGGAGAAATCTTTGTGCCAAAAATCCCTTCGATGAGAATCGTCGATCTAGCGCGATCGATGTCGCCAAGCGCGGAGCTTGAAATTATCGGTATTCGTGCGGGCGAAAAACTGCACGAACTTATGATCTCGATCGAGGACGCGAGAAACGCCTACGAGTTTAACGATTTTTTTGTGATTCGCCCTAGTATCGACTTTTCAAAAAAGGTCGATTTTTCAGTTTGCGCCAACGGTGAAAAAGGCGTAAGCGTCGCCGAAGATTTTGAATATGCGAGCGATAAAAACGATCGCTGGCTTACAAGCGAAGAGCTAGCAAAACTAACCGAATGGATTTAGCGGCAATGAAATTAAGCGACGCTATAAAATTAAAAGCGATTTTGCGATGAAAAGACGTTTCTTTTCCTCTCTTTCTCCTCTTGAGTTTAACAGAAGAAAATGCCGTTATCGTTTCTTGGACGCGGCGTTTGAAGTCTTTTTAGAACTTGGTTTTGAAAACGTAACGATGAGCGACGTTATTAGGCGATCGGGCGGATCGTTTTCGACGATCTATAAGTTTTTCGGCAATAAAGAGAGCCTGTTTGCCGCCGCGCTAAAATATAAGATCGACGAGGTGTTTAACGTCTTTCAATCTGTGGCGGAGCGGCAAGGCGAGGATAACGAACGGCGATTTTTAGAGGAGTTTGGTCTAAAAGCGTTAGAACTTAGCATTTCGGATAAATCGGTTATGATGTTTAGATTAGCCATAAGCGAAGGACACAAAAACGGCGGTAAATTAGGGCAGATTTTTATCGAACAAAGTTTTAACGGAGCGATCAAAGTTTTGTCGGATTACATTACGAAAAAACAACTGGAAGGAGTTTTCAAAACGATGAATCCGCGAACGGCGGCGACTCGATTTTTCTTGATGATCAAAGAACCGTACGGGTTTATTATGTTAATCACGGGTCAAAAGCCCGAGTTTTCAGAAGAACAAAAGATAAAACTTGTGCGCGACGCGGTGGACTTTTTCTTACGGGGTATTGCCGCTCGTTAGATTTTTGTTTTGAAAACGTCAAAAAAGGCGGAATAAGAAAAGGTTGCGAAGGAAAGCCAATGGATATTAAACTTTCAATGCGCCGCGCGGACAAAGCGTGTGAAATTAGCGCTTTGGTAAAAGATCGCCAAGAAGCGCAAACGCTAGGCGAAGCGATACTCTCCTTTCTGCGTTTAAGCGGGCATAACGTAGAGTTTGAATGCGACGACGAAAACGGCGAGGGTTGCCCGTCGCTAGCGCTTAAATGTTTGCGCGACAAACGTAATTTAACGCAAGGCGAATTTGCGCAAAAGATTGGCGTAACTCAAAACGTCGTCTCAGATATGGAGCGCGGCGCAAGAACGATCAGCGTTAAAACCGCAAAACGGATCGAAAAAATATTTGGCGTCCCATACCGCAGATTTCTTTAACCGATAGATAATTATTGAACGCGAATTTTTCTAACCGTTTATTTACTATTTTGGATTCCCGCATTCCTCCGCGATGGACGCTTCCTGCGGAAGCTATCGCTCCATCGCGGGAATGACTGTATATGTAGATTTTACGGGTAAATGCGCAAGATTTTTGAATACGTTGGGTTTCTAACTTGGATTCCCGCCTTCGCGGGAATGACGGAGGACGAAGGTTTAAGGCGTAATCAAAGGTTTCTTGAACGCGTTGATCCTTTCGTTTATTTAGTAAAACCGCCATATTCAGTCATTCCCGCGACGAAGCGATAGCCCCGCTTTTGGGGGCGTAAATCGCGGAGGAAGGCGGGAATCCAAATAGCGCGAAGCGCTGATTCCCGATCATTTGTAGGTTTTTAATACGCACGACGCAAAAGCCGTCGTATTTGGATTCCCGCCTTCCTCCGCGCCTTGCGCTCCTCCGCTTCGCTTCGGAGCGAGCGCTTCGCGGGAATGACCGTATTTGCTGGTTTTACCTCGTCAAAGATAGTTTTCGGAATACGACGATCCAAACCAAAAAACCCAACGCATTTCAAACCTATCTTTAACAAGGCAAAGCCTACATATACAGTCATTCCCGCGACGAAGCGATAGGCGCTCCCCAGCCGTCCATCGCGGGAATGACTGCGTATGTAGATCTTGCGGGTAAATGCGTAAGTTTTAGCGCTCCGCTTGGTTTTTAATTTGGATTCCCGCGTTCCTCCGCGATGGACGCTTCACGCAATGGCGAGAAGGGACGCAAAAACAAAGGCGATAGCTTTGCTTTTTACGCCTCTTTTGGAAATTCCGTCTCTTTTTTGGAACGGCGAGAGCTGGGCTTTGTCGCGGATTTAGCAAAAACAAATTGGTTGCAACCGATACCGCCGCCGCAAGTTAAGAGCTTGCGAAGCGTATAACCTCTATCGCGGTAAAACTCAAAAATCTCTTCGGGTTTGGCGACTTCAAAAGGATAACCGCCGCACCAATCCACCATATCGAAAAAGGGGCTCATACCGCGATTTTTAGAATACTCGCGCCACGACGCAAAGGGTCTTAGATGAATGCAATCGTAAATTACCGCCTTCCACCAAAAAATCGGAAAACAAGCCGCCACAATTGGCGCTTTTATAATTTTAGGCGAAGCGTTATAGGCTTTTTTAACTAGTCGCCAGCGACGCGAAGCTCCGCCCTGATCGTTATAGATCGAGATAAATAACTTGCCGTTTGGCGACGTTAGC
>JAISRI010000172.1 GCA_031273735.1 Helicobacteraceae bacterium | reverse complement strand
CATAGTAGTTCCGCTTGCAATCAATCGATCGCTTTCGACGAAATAGGAAGACCTTATACTCTATCTACTAGCCCAAACAGTTTACGCTTGATAACGCAAACCTGCAAATACACGCTGATCCATCAAAATAAAGAGAAGGCGAGTATCTGTATAGAACCAGAGACGGGATATACGCGCGAGTGCGAGTGAGGGGGGGGAGGCGAAAAGAGCGATACTAAAAAAGCGAAACTTTTGCGGGGGGGGGCGAATTGAAACATTTATGACAATACCAAGCTAAGTTGGGCGTTTGCCGTAGCGCTTCCTTACGGGGGCGGGAGGGAGTTGCAAAATGCGTCCGCAAACGATAGCTTATTAGGATATTCGATGAGGTTACGCGAAAAAATGATATAGATTGTTAATCTAAATTCAATTTTTGGACGCTTTTCAGTTCCCCTCTAATATGTATGGCGATATAATTGCGAATTTCATCGCCATCGATGGCGAGACTTCAAGTTGCGGGAGGACTCTTGGAAAAGAACTATCGACCAAACGTGGCGGCGGTGATACTCTCTAGCCAATATCCTCAAACGTGCGAGCTTTTTATTGCCGAGCGAAACGACATTAAAGGCGCGTGGCAATTCCCGCAAGGCGGCATAGACGACGGGGAGGACGTAAAAACGGCGTTGCTTCGGGAGTTAAGCGAGGAGATCGGCACAAACGACGTGGAGATTATCGCCGAATATCCAGATTGGATCAGCTACGACTTTCCCGTCGCCGTCGCCCATAAGATGTACCCTTACGACGGGCAAATGCAAAAATATTTCTTGGTGCGGCTAAAAAACAACGCGGAGATCAACCTTGAAACAAAATCGCCGGAGTTTTCCCGCTTCAAGTTTGCGCCTATTGATAACGCGCTTAAACAAGTTTCGTTTTTCAAACGCCCAATCTACAAAAAAGTTCTAGCGCATTTCAGAAAAATTGGATACCTATAAATGTTAATTGTTCAAAAATACGGCGGAACCAGCGTGGGTTCGATAGAGCGGATACAAGCCGTTGCAAAGCGCGTGGAAAAAGCGGTTATGAGAGGCGATCGCGTCGTGGTTGTCGTGTCGGCTATGAGCGGCGAAACGAATAAGCTGATCGATATGGCTACGCGGGTAAGCAAAACGCCCGCCGCAAGAGAGATGGATATGCTTCTTTCCAGCGGCGAGCGCGTAACCTGCGCGTTAACGGCGATCGCGCTAAAAGAGCTTGGCTTGGAGGCAATCGCTTTGACGGGCAGACAAGCGGGGATCGTTACCGATTCGACGCATACCAAAGCGCGGATCGAAGAGATACCCAGCGAACCCGTTACAAAACATATAAAAGAGGGCAAAATTGTTGTTGTAGCGGGCTTTCAGGGAGCCACAAGAAACGGCGAAGTTACTACGCTTGGGCGCGGCGGTTCCGATCTAACTGCGGTGGCGATTGCGGGCGCGATCAAAGCCGATCTGTGCGAAATCTACACCGACGTGGACGGGGTTTATACGACCGATCCGCGCGTAGAAGAAAAGGCGCGTAAGCTCGATCGCGTCAGTTACGACGAGATGTTGGAGCTTGCCAGTTTGGGCGCGAAGGTTTTACAAAACCGATCGGTCGAATTGGCGAAAAAACTTCAAGTGAAGGTCGTAACGCGAAGCAGTTTCAACGAGAACGAAGGGACATTGATCACAAGCGAGGAAGAGTGTATGGAAAAACCGATTGTCAGCGGTATCGCGCTGGATAAAAATCAGGCGCGTTGTAGCTTGATTGGCGTGGCGGATCGACCGGGTATCGCGGCGGAGATTTTTGAAACGTTAGCCTCTACGGCGATCAACGTCGATATGATCGTCCAAACCGTAGGGCAGGATGGCAAAACAAATATGGACTTTACCGTTCCATCTACGGAGCTCGAACAGGCAAAACGCGCTTTGAGCGGATTTGCCAACGCGCAGGAGTTTGACGATCAGGTTTGTAAAGTCAGCATTGTCGGCGTAGGTATGAAATCGCACAGCGGCGTGGCGGCGCGAATGTTTAGCTCGCTCGCCAAAGAGAATATCAATATTCTGATGATCAGCACCAGCGAAATTAAAATCAGCGTTGTGATCGCGAGAAAATACGGCGAGCTTGCCGTCAGAATCTTGCACGCGGCGTACGAGTTAGACAAGTAGTTTTGTGGAGCAACTGATCAACTGGACGCTTGAAACGATTCGCGCCGATAGCCCTATGATGGCGTGGCTTGAAGAGCGGCGCTTCGATTGGGCGGCGGCGGTTCATTCGGCGTTAAAACATCTAATAATCGGCGGGGTTCCGCTGGTTTTAGTTACCGATCGCGATCGCGAATGGTTTGCGAAGTATCTTATTACGACCATCAACCAAAGCGGCAAAAAACGCCCCTTTGTAGCCGTTTTCAACGCGAACGATTTTGCGCCTTGCGTCGATTGCGTCGATTCAAACGAAACGCAGCTCGTTCAAAATATGCTCTCGATCGCCTTTAACAATCGCTATATCTATTGGTATATAGGACGCGGCGGCGACGTTCGCGCGCAGGCGCCCAAAAAGCGCCGCGAAAGTTTTATGTGGGCGATGGACGAAGAGGTTCAAGACGGATTTTTTTTGCGATCCTCCGATCGCCTTCTCGACGTCAAACTAATGCACCTAGCGCGGCTTTTTGATAAGACAATCGACGCGGTTATGTTTGGCGAGGTTAATCTATAGCGATGGGCGCGCTGTGGGTATGCGCCGATAAAGAGGCGGGATTAAAACGTATTTTGGCGCAAATCGGCGACGCGCCAAAGATTGTCTTTTGGGTATGCGCCGATAAAGAGGCGGGATTAAAACGCCTCGACGATCTGATCGGCAAAACGCCGCGAACGATTGTCGAAGCCAAAAACGAAGAGTTTCCAATCGACGCGGCAAGAGAGCTGATCGCCCAAGCCTACGTGGCGAGCGAGCGCGAAAAGTTTTTGATCGCCGTCGCCGACGGTTATGGCAGAGAGGCGCAAAACGCGCTCTTAAAGGCGCTTGAAGAGCCGCCGCGAAATATAACAATCTATCTTTTAGGAACGAAAAAATCGGCGTTTTTAGCCGCCGTTCGATCGCGCCTGCCGCTTTGGACAATCCCCGCGCCGAAAACTCCCGCCGAAAATCTAATCGACTTTGCGCGGCTCGATCTAAAGACCGTTTACGAGTTTGTTAAAACCTATAGTTATCTGCCTAGGGATCGCGCAAAACGTTTGATCGAAGAGGCGTTGGACTATTTTTTGACGTTAAAATTGATCAAAACGCCTATGAAAGGGCGCGTTTTAGCCGCGATCGAACGTGCTTTTAGGCTAACCGCTCTTAACTCGAGCGCCGCAAATGCGATCCTGCCCGTTTTACTACTTCTTTTGGAGTGCAAAAACAGTGCAAAAACTGCCGTTTGATTTTGACGTCGCGCCGATTTTAGAGGCGATCGGTTGCGATAAACGCGGCGCGGCGCTAATGGCGCTAAAAGCGAGAATCGATCGTTTTTTAATCAAAGATTTACCTTGCGGCGCGGCGAATATCCTAAAACAAGACGCGCTGTCGATCGGCGCGGATCTCGCCGTTCATAGGGATACGCATTCTTGCGGCGTTAGCAAAACCGACGCGCTTCTTTTTGTTTCGCCCGCGCAACTAAAAAAACTTATCGAAAAAGAAAAAACGCAACCGTTCGGATTAAAGGCGATCGCCGAAGAGTTAAGCCGTTTTTTGCCCGTTGGCGACGAGAAAAGCGCCCGCGTGATGGGAATTATCAATCTAAACGACGATAGTTTCAACCCCGCAAGCAGAACAAAGCCAAGCGAGGCGCTAAAAAAAGCGGAAAAAATGATCGAAGACGGCGCGGCGTATATCGACGTTGGCGCGGTAAGCTCCCGACCGGGTAGCCTCGCGCCCGCGCCCGAAACGGAGCTTGAGCGGCTAAAACCGGCGATCGACGCGCTATACGAGGCAAAATTATACGAAAAGGCGATCTTTAGCTTAGACAGCTACGAACCCTTGCCGATCGAATACGCGCTCGCTCGCGGCTTTAGGCTTATCAACGATATTACGGGCGGTAGAGACGATCGCGTTTTGGCTCTAGCGGCAAAATACGGCGCGGCGCTTTGCGTAATGCATATGCAAGGCGATCCAAAAACAATGCAGGACAACCCGACTTACGACGACGTTGTCCAAGAGGTTGATCGCTTTTTTGAGGAGCGCGTCGCCGTAGCTCTCTCTTTTGGCGTTAAAGAGCTGATATTGGACGTTGGAATCGGCTTTGGCAAAACTTTTACGGACAATTTAAAGCTGATCGCCGCTCATTCGCACTTTGCCCGCTTTGGACGCGAATTGCTAATAGGCGCTTCGCGCAAATCGCTGATCAATTCTATCTCGCCCGCCGCCGTTGGCGATCGGCTCGGCGGAACGATCGCGCTTCACCTAAAAGCGGTCGAATACGGCGCAAGTATAGTCCGTTGCCACGACGTTTTTGAACACGTCCAAGCGCTACGCGTCCTTAACGCCTTAAAATCGCTCGGCGAGCGAATCTAATAAACGATCGCGTCTTTTATAAACGCTGCCGCGCTCCCCTTTCGTTCCTTCAAATAAATAAAATTCGATATTGACAACGAGTAAAAAAGCGCTAAAATTAGCCAACGAACACAAAAGGGTTGCTAAATGAGCGCGTTTCATTGCAAATCGGCGTCAATTTCTTGTCTGCCTAAGAAGCGGGATAAAGTTAAAGTTTTTTATCAATCTAGCCTATTTATTTGGTTTTTCGGTTTTGCCCTTTTCGCTCTTTCGGGTTGCTACAGCGAGAAAAAAGGAGAGGCGGAGCATAACAACGTATCGTTTTACGACGACAATTTAGATGTGTTGGAAACGCGATCGATTATGAGAGGAACGACGATCAATCCTTCCAATATTCGTTCCGGTTCATGGTATAAAGCGGGCGAAAACGCAAGTACGACAAGCCATCAGCTTAGAGGAGACGTTAATTTTTACGCTTCCCCGTCCGTATTCGAGATTAACGACGAAAGCGGATTGAAAGAGGTTAACGCAACGTGCGGGACGACAAGCAAGCACATTCTGCTTAACGATATAGCGCTAACGAGCGAGTGGAAACCGCTTTGTAGCGCCGCCGCAGATAAACGATTTGTAGGCATACTAAACGGAAACGCTCGCAAGATAACTGGATTGCAAATCGATAGCGACGAAAATTATATCGGTCTGTTTAAGTATATTGGAGCATACGGCGTCGTGAAAAATCTTGGCGTTATTATCGCAAACGACAAAGAGATAAATGGTTCGCAATATGTAGGCGCGATCGCGGGGTATATTGACGGCGGCTTAGTAGAAAACAGCTATGCCGAAGGCAACGTTAGCGGCGCTTATGGTTATATAGGCGGTATCGCGGGATATGTCAATGTTGGTTCTATAAAGCGTAGTTATTCCGAAGGCAACGTTAGCGGCAGCGGCAGCGGCATAGGCGGTCTTGTCGGCAGGCTTGAAGGTAGCTCTATAGCCGACAGCTATTCCAAAGGATATATCGCGGGTTACGGCGACAATAATCAAATGGTAGGCGGTATAGCGGGGCAAGCGTATGGCGGCGGCGGGTCTATAAAGCGTAGTTATTCCGAAGGTAACGTTAGCGGCGCTCAGCGTATAGGAGGGATCGCGGGGTATATTGACGGCGCTACTATAGAAAACGTCTATTCCGTAGGCGATGTCGACGGAAACAATAGCGTAGGCGGTATCGCGGGATATGTAAATGTTGGCTCTATAAGGTATAGCTATTCTGAAGGTAACGTTAGCGGCGATGGCAACGTAAGCGGAATCGTTGGGTATATTTATAGCGGCGCTATATCCAATAATGCCGCTATAAACGAGAAAATTACGGGAAACGCGGACGTAAACCGCATTGTTGGAAATAGAAATAGCGGTACTGTGGACAATAACTTTGCTTTAGAGACGATGATTGTCGTTGGAAGCGGCGCTAACGGAAATGCGGGAACCAATAAACCGCAAGCGCAACTAAAAACAAGAGAAGCCTATGAAAACGCCACAAACAACAACGGTTTAGGTTGGAAGTTTGGGAACGACGACGAAAGTCCTTGGGTTTGGGGAGCTTTTAGCGGTTATCCTTATCCTACGTTATATTGGCAGACAAAGTCTTTGAGCCGTTATTAAGAAACGTCCAATAAATTAAAACAAGCGCCTAATCGTTGCGGTTGCAAAAATGTAACGCCTATTTATGCCAATAAGCGTCCCCCAACAAATGCGCGAATTGCGTTTGGCTAATTTTTGGCGATCGGTAAAACGCAATTAAATGCCTTTTGGAAGCAAAACCGAATTTGCCGCAAATAGTTTCAAAGCGCGCTATCGGCTCTAAACTCTTTGGAAACGACCGATCGATAGAGTTTTTGCAGATAGTTTATATCCAATTTTTCTTTTGATAAAACGTGGCGTTTTGCCAGATCGCCCGTATAGTCGTTTAGCGGATAAACCTTAAAGCCCGTATAACCTTTTTCAAAGTGCGTAACCACGCCCAAAAGCTCGGCATTTTCTAACGATACCTTTTTGTCGCGCTTGGTTAAAACTATACGCGCCATTCCTCCTAACATTCGCGGTTTTTTATTTTGCGCGGAAACAAAATTACCCAACGAATAATAAACGAGCGTTTTCGCGCCGTCCTTGCCCTCTATCCACTTGGCTGGCTGCAAAACGTGCGGGTGGTGTCCTATGACTAGATCGACCTTGTGTTCGGCTAAAAAATTAGCTAACTTTTCTTGCTGTTTGCCGGGGATATGCTCGTATTCGTTTCCCCAATGCGCGGAAACGATTAAAAAGTCGCATAGGGGGCGAAGCGCGTCGATCTCCTTAGCCATTATTTTACGATCGATTAACGAAACTAGATACGGAGAATCTTTGGGCAATTTTATGCCGTTCAATCCGTAAGTATACGCAAGAAATCCGATTTTAATACCTTTGATCGAAACGATCTTCGGTTTGTTGCGATCCTCTTGCGAAGCGTGAATGCCAAGCGGGATCGCTTTAGGGTATTTTTTCCAAAAGTCGATCATCGTTAGAATCGCTTTTTTACCTTTGTCCATAGAGTGGTTTGAAGCGTGGTTGATCGCTCTGAAACCCGCCGCGTAGATAGCGTCGCCAAGCGTAGTAGGCGCGTTAAACGACGGATAACCCGTATATCCAAAAGCCGCTCCCGCGATTGGCGTTTCTTGATTGATAAAGGCAAGATCGGCGGCTTGAACAATCGGTTTTATCTTTTCGTAGATCGGCGTAAAATCGTAACTATTTTTTGTCTTTGCTTCGCGGATTATCTGTTTATGTATTAGATTGTCGCCGACGGCGATCAGAGTTATATTTTGCTCTTTGATCTCGCGCGGCGTTTTTCTGGAAGTGGCGGCGATCGAAATAGGCGGCGGCAAAACCTTTGGCGAGGCTTTTGGCGCTTCGATCTCGATCGGCTTACCGACGCAACCAGCAAAGAAAAACATAGCGATAAGCGCTAAAAGAACGACCCTTTTGGCGTTATGTTTTTTTCGCAAAAATTCGTTAAAAAAATTAAGCAATTCTAATCGGCTTCGTATGGAAAAGTAACCTTCATATCTTTTGGACTCACCATCCAGAAAAATACTACCTCTTGGCGGAAGTTATCGAGCAGAAACTTTGCCTTTTGGCTTCCCGTGTCGTTGTAGAAACTTTTTAATAGTTTTTTGAGGTATGTTTTACCCTCGTCCTCTTCGTAGGTATCGATACGAATCGCTCTAACAAGCTCCTGATTTAGCCTATCTATAAAGCGCGATTCGCGATCATACACAAACGCCACGCCGCCCGTCATACCCGCGCCGAAATTAACGCCCGTTTCGCCCAAAATCGCAACCGCGCCGCCCGTCATATACTCGCAAGCATGATCGCCCGCGCCCTCCACGACGGCTACCGCGCCCGAATTGCGCACGCCAAAACGCTCGCCCACCGATCCCGCCACGTAGAGTTTGCCGCCCGTCGCGCCGTAAAGGCAGGTGTTGCCCGCCGCGCTAAAACGCGCGCCCTGAACTTTCGGCGCGACGACGATCTTACCGCCGTGCATACCTTTGCCCACATAGTCGTTCGCCACGCCATTGACCTCGATATTGACGCCCGGCGAAAGAAAAGCGCCAAGCGACTGCCCCGTAACGCCGTTTAATTTCAGCGTAATCGTTCCTTCGGGAAGCCCTTTGTCGCCGTAAAATTGCGCGATCTCGCCGCTTATCATCGCGCCGATACTGCGATTGACGCTACTCACAGGACGGCTTTCCACAATGCGTTCGCTCGGTTTTTTAATGGTGGGATAAACCGCCTTTAATAGGCTTTTTTCATACTCGTTGCTATCGAACGGATCGTTATGTTTGCCGCGCCATACGTTCACGCCTTCAATCGAGCGCAAAAGCCGCGAAAAGTCAAACTGCCGCGCCTTTGGCGAATCGCTAAGCGCGAAGAGATCGCGCCGCCCGATAATCTCTTTTAGGCTCTTGTAGCCCATATTCGCAAGATGTTTTCTCGTATCCTGCGCTAAAAGCGTCAAATAATTGACAAGGCGATCGACCGTCCCCACATAATGTTCGCGCAACTCCTTATCCTGCGTCGCCACGCCCACGGTGCATCGATTTAGATGGCAGACGCGAAGCATTTTACAGCCAAGCGAAGCGAGCATAGTCGTTCCCAAGCCGTAGCTTTCCGCGCCCAGCAAAGCCGCTTTAATTATGTCCGAACCAATTTTTAGCCCGCCGTCGGTTTGTAGCTCCACAAAGTCGCGCAAGCCGTTGGCTTTGAGGCTATCGTGCGCGTCGGCAAGCCCAAGCTCCCAAGGGTTGCCCGCGTATTTGATAGAGCTTAATTGCGCCGCGCCCGTGCCGCCGTCGCAACCCGATATGGCGATCTTGTCGGCGTAAGCCTTTGCCACGCCCGCCGCGATCGTCCCCACGCCGCCGATCGAAACGAGTTTCACGCTGATAAACGCCTTTGGGCTGACCTGCTTAAGATCGAATATCAACTGCGCTAAATCCTCGATCGAATAAATATCGTGGTGCGGCGGCGGGCTGATAAGCGTTACGCCCGGTATCGTATAGCGCAATTTGGCGATATAGGGCGAAACTTTATAGCCCGGTAGCTGTCCGCCTTCGCCCGGTTTTGCTCCCTGCGCGACTTTTATCTGAATCTCCTCCGCGTTGCGCAGATAAGCGGGAGTAACGCCGAAACGCCCGCTGGCGATCTGTTTGATCTTGCTGACCTTGTCCGTGCCAAAGCGAACCTCGTCCTCGCCGCCCTCGCCCGAATTTGATTTGCCGCCTAGTTTGTTGAGCGCTTGCGCGATCGCTTCGTGAGCTTCTTGGCTGATCGCGCCGATACTCATCGCCGCGCCGCTGATTCGCGCTACGATCGCCTCGATCGGCTCTACCTTATCAAGATCGATTGGTTTGCGATCGGATCTGATAAGCAAAAAGTCGCGAATCGTCCGTTCGCCCCGATTCTCTAGAAGCGATTTGAAAGCGTCGTAATCTTCCCGCTTGCCGCTGATCGCGAGCGTATGTATCGCATGGATAACCTGCGGCGAAAAGTCGTGATATTCGCCGCCGTATTGATATTTCAAAAGTCCGCCGATCTCCAAAGGAAACAAACGTTCGACGGGGCTGATAAAGGCGTTTTTTTGCGCGCGTTTAAGCCGCTCTTCGATCGCCTCGTATCCTAGCCCGCTTAGATGGCAATAGGCGCCCCTAAAACACTCTTCTACCAAAGTTTGATCGAGTCCGATTATGTCGAAAAGCGCGGAGTTGCGATAGCTCGCGATCGCGCTAATGCCCATCTTGGACATAATTTTTAACAATCCCGCCTTGATCGCGCTAACGATATTTTTCATATCGCGCCTGATCTCGTTCGCGCTCTTGTCAAACTCGCGCCCGACGGAAGCCGTCGTCGCGAAAAGCAGATAGGGATAAGTTGCGTTCGCGCCGAAAGCAAGCAGGATCGCCGCGCTATGAGCGTCCAAAACCTCGCCCGTAACCGCTACGATCGATACGAGATGGCGCAAGTTAGCCTCTAAAAGGGCGCGGTTTAAGTAGCCGACCGCCATCGCCATTGGAATAACGAGAAGGTCTTTATCCAGAGCGCGATCGTCCAAAACCACGACGCGCGCGCCCTCGTTTTGAACGGCGGCTGCGACGGAGTCGAAAAGTTTTGCGAGCGCCGATTTTAGATCGCTCTTAAAAGCCGTCGAAAAGATATGGTTTTTGAACATTGGATCGAACGTCGGCGAATGTTCGTCGCCAAAGGTTAGCAAAACCTCCAGTTTTTCCAAAGAGAGAATCGGCGAATCGGCTTTGAGGCGGCGGGCGTAGATTGGCTCCTCGTCAAGAATATTGTTCATCTGCCCAAAGCCCGTGTTGGCGCTCATCACCACCTTTTCGCGTAGCGGATCGATCGGCGGGTTTGTAACCTGCGCGAAACGTTGGCGAAAAAAGTCGCTAAACGGGCGCAAAGAGTCGCTAAAAGCCGCCATAGGAGTGTCGTCGCCCATACTGCCCGTCGCCTCCTTACCCGTTTCCGCCATAGGTCTTATCGCCTGCTCGATCGTTTCGTGCGTAATCTGAAAATAGCGTTGCAAAGGAATGAGACGCTCGCCTAAATCGACGCTCTTAACAAACAGCTCGTCGACAAACTCCTGCAAATAGTACATTTTGGAGTTAAGCCATTCGCTATACGGTTGGGATTCTTTAAGGTAGTCGTTAATATCCTCGTCTTTTAAGATTGCGCCGTTTTTAAGATCGACCGCGATCATCTGCCCGCTTTTTAGCTTGCCGCGCTCTTTGATCTCGTCGCTCGTCAGATCCAAAACGCCAAACTCGCTAGATATTAGTATGCGATCGTCGTTTGTGATTGTGTATTTTGCGGGGCGAAGCCCGTTGCGATCCAAAACGCACCCGATATAACGCCCGTCGGTTAGGCTGATCGCCGCCGGACCGTCCCAAGCCTCGAAGCGCGCCGAAACGTATTCGTAAAAGGCGCGCAGATTGGGATCCATATGCGGCGCGTTCTGCCAAGGAGCGGGGATAAGCGATCGGATCGCTTTGAAAAAATCGACGCCGTTCATCAGCAAAAACTCTAGCATATTATCTAGGCTCGCCGAATCGCTAACCCCCTCTTCTAGGATCGGAAAGATTCTTTTTAACTCCTCTTGCGAAAAGATCGCGCTTTTCATCACGGCGGATTTAACGGCGACGTTGAAGCGGTTTGCCTCGATCGAGTTGATCTCGCCGTTGTGCGCTATGGCGCGAAAAGGTTGCGCAAGCCGCCAGCGCGGGAGCGTATTTGTGGAAAACCTCTGATGAAACAACGCGAAGCTAACGGCAAAATCGCTATCTTGCAGATCGGGAAAAAACTCTTCGATATAGGTGGGCATTACAAGCCCTTTGTAGCAGATCGTTCGCGAGCTTAACGAAGCGATATAAAACCTTTCGCTCTCTTTGAAACGCTTCTCCAACTCTTTGCGCGCCAAATACAAAAGCGGCTCGAAACGCCGCGTAGCGATCGGCGAAGCGGGAACGACAAAAACCTGAACGAGTAGCGGCATAGACTCTAGCGCCTGTTTGCCCAAAGCGTTTTTATTAAACGGAACGTTTCTAAAAAGCGCGACTTTCAGATCGTTTCTTTCGCAAAACTCTTTGATTGTCGCTTTCTGTTCTTCGCTATCCAGAAAAAAATTGCCTACGGCGTATTCGCGGGGCAGATCGACGCCGTTTGCCGCCGCCGTTTTGCGCATAAAGCGATCGGGGATCGAAAACAAAAGCCCGCTTCCGTCGCCGCTCTTGCCGTCGGCGGCGATCGCGCCTCTGTGGATCATACGGCTAAGAGCCGTGATAGCGTCTTTTGTCAGTTGATAGGACGGTATATTTTTTATGTCCGCAAGCAACCCAAAGCCGCAGTTATCGCGCTCCAAAAATAGGTCGCTATATTTTTTTCGCAAATCCATTCAAAACCTTCTTACGATTGTTCAATAAGGGGCAAATATAATACAATAAAACCCATTACGCCGCGTAAACGCCGCTTTTTACCGCAAACTTCGCATTTTCGCAACCCCCCCCCTACGCCGTCATTCCCGCGACTTTTAGCGTAGCGCTCTTTTCTCGTTATTACCGCGTAGACCGCGTAGGCGGGAATCCAAATAGCGCGAAGCACTGATTCCCGATCGTTTGTAGGTTTTTAATACGCACGACGCAAAAGCCGTCGTATTTGGATTCCCGCCTTCCTCCGCGATGGACGCGTGGATACGCGCTATCGCTCCGTGCGGGAATGAGCGGGAGAGGACGCGTTGCGCTAATAGTTGCAGGAATGGCGGCGGTTACGGGCTAGGGCAAAGACTTGACAAGACCTGACTAAAGTTGTATAATTAAATTAGCAAACGCTTATCAAGAGCGCTAACAAATTCAAAAGGAGCGGCGATGCGGGGCGACGATACGCGACGGGAGATATTAAACGCCGTCGTTTATAGCTACATTCAAAACCCGCAGCCGATCGGATCGCTTCAGTTAAAAGAGGCGTATGCGGCAAACCTAAGCTCCGCGACGATCCGCAACTACTTCAGACGGCTTGTGGAGGAGGGTTTTTTAACGCAACAGCACAGTAGCGGCGGGCGTATTCCAACCGATTTGGCGCTGAAGAGCTATTGGATCGCCTCGATCGATCCGAGCCAAAGCGCTTCGATCGACGAAGGCGAGATCGAATCGGCGGCGCGAAATTACGGGCTTTACGCGCTTCTTGCTATGCGCGAACCAAACCGCCTGCTAGAGGTGGCAAAGAGCCGTTTGGGACGGATTTTGGCGTGCTTTGAGTTTGGCGAGGCGGCTCTAGCTTCAAACGCCGCGATCGAGCGGCTTTTGAACGAGTTTTGCGGCTACGATATTACGGATCTCATTGAAATTGCCAAAAGCAACCGTATCGACGCGCTTTATAGCGCGTTAGTTAGCATAGAGCGCGATCGCGTAAGCCGCTACAACGCCGACGCGCTAATCGATTACGCGCATAACTATAGTATAGATTTTGAGCGGCTTTATCACGGCGCGATCGCGATCGAGATGAACGCGCAATTTGTATTCGACTCGCCCGCGATGATCCTAGCGCAAAGGGTAACAAAAGGCGAAAAGCCCGCCCTATTAGTCGCTTTCGGCGCGATGAATCGAGATTTTTTGGGTTTTATCAATCAGGTTAAAAAGGAGGATTAGTGAGCGAAGAACTAGAACGAACCCAAGATTCGCAAGAGGCGATAGAAAACGTCCAAGAAGAGACGCAAGAAAACGCGCGAGAGGAGACGCAAAACGAAACGATAGAAACGCTTGAAATCAAAGAAGATTTTGAAGCGAAATATAAAGAGGCGCAAGATCGTTATTTGCGAACTTACGCCGAGTTTGAAAATATAAAAAAGCGGCTGGAAAAAGAGAAATATCAAGCGATTGACTACGCCAGCGAAGGCTTCGCGAAAGATCTTTTGCCCGTAATCGATGCGCTTGAGATGGCGCTAAAGATCGAAGAAGGCGATCACTTCGCGCAGTTAAAAGAGGGCGTAGATTTGACGAAATCGGCGCTGATCAAAGCGTTTGAAAAACACGGCATTTCGGCGGTTTCGCACGATAGCGGTTTCGATCCGAACTTGCACGAGGCGATTATGCAATCAAGCGACGAAGCGCTTGACGAAAACGCGATCGCGCAGGTTTTACAACAAGGTTGGCGCTACAAGGAAAGATTGTTGCGCCCGTCTTTAGTTTCAGTCAATAAAAGGAGTTAAAATGAGCAAGGTTTTAGGCATCGACTTAGGCACGACCAATTCGTGCATGGGCGTTTTTGAGGCGGGAGAGGTCAAAATTATCCCAAACAAAGAGGGCAAAAACACTACGCCTAGCATCGTGGCTTTTACGGATAAGGGCGAAGCGCTTGTAGGCGACAGCGCAAAACGCCAAGCGATCACCAATCCAAAAAAGACGATCTATTCGATCAAGCGGATTATGGGCTTGATGATGAACGAACAGAACGCTAAAAGCGCGCAAGCCAAAGTTAGTTATAGCATCGTCGATAAAGGCGGCGCGTGCGCGATAGATATAGAGGGCAAAATCTATACGCCGCAGGAGATTTCCGCGAAAGTGTTAATGAAACTAAAAAAAGACGCGGAGGAGTTTTTGGGCGGGGCGATTACCGACGCGGTGATCACCGTTCCCGCGTATTTCAACGACGCGCAACGCAAGGCGACAAAAGAGGCGGGCGTGATCGCGGGGTTAAACGTTTTGCGTATTATCAACGAACCGACCGCCGCGTCGCTCGCTTACGGTTTGGAAAAGCAAAAAGCGGAAAAAATTCTCGTTTATGATTTAGGCGGCGGCACTTTCGACGTTACCGTGCTTGACGTGGGCGACGGCGTGTTTGAGGCGTTATCCACAGACGGCAACGCGTTTTTGGGCGGCGACGATTTTGACAATCGCATTATCGACTGGCTCGCCGAGGAGTTCAAAAAGGACAACGGAATCGATCTTAAAGCGGATAAAATGGCGTTACAACGCCTAAAAGAGGCCGCCGAAAACGCTAAAAAAGAGCTTTCCAGCTCGACGGAAACCGAGATCAATTTGCCGTTTATTACCGCGGACGCGACCGGACCTAAACACCTTGTCGTTAAACTCACTCGCGCCAAATTCGAGTCTATGATCGACGATCAGATCGCCGAAACGCTTTCGCACGTAAAAACCGCTCTAAAAGACGCGGAAATAGGCAAAGAGGCGATCAACGAAGTCGTTATGGTAGGCGGATCGACGCGTATTCCTAAAGTGCAAGAGGCGGTTAAAAACTTCTTCGGCAAAGAGCTTCACAAAGGCGTTAATCCCGACGAGGTTGTGGCGGCGGGCGCGGCGATTCAAGGCGGCGTTTTGCGCGGGGACGTCAAAGACGTGCTGTTGCTAGACGTTACGCCATTATCGCTAGGCATTGAAACGCTTGGCGGCGTGATGACAAAACTGATCGAGAAAGGCACTACAATCCCCGTTAAAAAATCGCAGGTTTTCTCTACGGCTGAAGACAACCAGCCAGCCGTAAGTATTCACGTGTTGCAAGGCGAGCGGGAGTTTTCGCGCGATAACAAATCGCTAGGAATGTTTGAGCTTTCGGGTATTCCTAGCGCACCGCGCGGCGTGCCGCAGATCGAGGTTACGTTTGACATAGACGCAAACGGTATTTTGAACGTAAGCGCCAAAGACAAAGGAACGGGCAAAGAGAACAAAATTACGATCAGCGGATCTTCCGGTCTAAGCGACGACGAGATCAACCGAATGGTCAAAGAGGCGGAGGCGCACAAAGAGGAGGACAAAAGACGCAAAGAGCTTGTCGAGGCGCGCAACCAAGCCGATTCGCTAATCTATCAAACCGAAAAAACGTTGAAAGAAAACGAAGCCGCGATTAGCGCGGAGGATAAAGGCAAGATCGAAACGGCGATCGCTAATCTCAAAGAAACGCTCGGTAAAGACGGCGCGTCTAAAGAGGAGATCGAAGCGAAGTTAAAGGCTCTCACCGAAGCGAGCCATAAACTTGCCGAAGCGATGTATAAAAAACAATCGGTCGAACAAAGCGGCGACGCAAGCGGCGATCAGGGCGGCAAACCCAAGCAAGACGACGTGATCGACGCGGAAGTCGAATGATTTTTGCTTGATCTTTACATAGCCGCGACAAAGATCAGCTTTTAGCGCGTTCAAACGCGTTATCATCGTCGCTAACAAACGTCTTCGCCTTCGCGGGCGGGGCGTTTGGATCAAATAAAGGACGCTTATGGAAATCAAAGCCTATTTTCGCCGCGAAGAGAGATACGAGGGGCTTCAGCTTGTTTATGGAGCCGACGAGACGGCAAAAAAAACGATATTAGACGCGATCGCCAAAACGGAAAGCGAAAGCGCTTTGCGCCCAAAGATAATGGAAAATTGCGACGTTACGCAACCAGAAAAATGCGCGATCTACCTAGAGTTTGAAGACGACTACGATCGCGAAGGCGGCGCTTTTTTTGAAAAACTATTAAAAACGCTCGGTATTTCTTGTAGCTAACGCGCTAACCCTCCTCGCCTTATTACTTTTCGATTAAATTATCTATGCCGTCGTCCCACGCCCGATCCGTAGTGGGGGTTAATAGAAATTCTTGAGCGCGGTTGGCGTAGAGTTTAGCTACTAGGTCTTGATTGTTCGCCAGATAGAGCGCGTTAAAAATCTCGAAAGCTTTTGAAAAATCGCGCTTTTCATAGCGTTCTAAGCCCCGATCCCATTCGGTTAGCGCCGTTTCTAACGAAGGCGCGGCGTTTTCGCGCAAGTCCAACAGCTCGTATAAACGCAAAGGCGTATTCACTCCGACTACTCGCGCCCTGCTTAAACGCCTAACGATAAACTCGTCGCCAATTTTCTCCTTCGTATATTCGCTGATCAATACGCCGCTAGTGTCGTATTGTTTATTCACTCCCTCCAAACGCGCCGCGAGATTAACCGCGTTTCCCATAATGGTATAGTTCATCTTTCTTGGCGTTCCCATATTGCCCACCACCATAGCGCCCGTATTAACGCCTATGCGGGTGTATAGCGGCGTAGGATCGCCGCGCAAAACGCCTTTTCTTTCCAGCGCGTCGATAACCTCTTGCGGGATCAATCCCCGTTTTATCGCTTCGTCGTTGATTCGCCGCTCGGCTTTTTTCATCTCGATCGCGGTTTTGCAGGCTAAAGCGGCGTGATCGGCGGCGTAGATCGGAGCGCCGAAAAAGGCGATAATCGCGTCGCCCTCGTATTTGTCGATCGCGCCCTGATAGTCTAAAATAATATCGCTCATAACGGTTAAGTAGTAGTTAAGTAGTTCCACCAACTTTGATGGGCTTTTAAGCGCCTCGGATATAGTGGAAAAACCGCGAATATCGGTAAAGATCGCGGTCATTTCGCGCTCCTCTCCGCCCAATTTTAGCTTAGCGGGATCGGCAATCAGAGTCTCGATCACGGCGGGACTTAGATATTGGCTGAACGCCGATTTGATAAAGCGTTTTTGTCCGTATTCAACCGCGTAGTTGTAAAGAGACGCGGCGAGAAAGGCTACCATCGCTCCCGCGATCGGCGCGACGACAATCATCCAAAAACCCTGCGCGTAGAAAAATCCGCTTAGCCCCGCCAAAGCCGCTAGTATCGCAACCAACGCCGTTACGCTTAAATAAACTCGACTTACGTAGAGCGTCGTAAAAGCGCTTAGAGAGATCGCCAAAAGTAGGATTAGGATATTAGCCCAAAGGGGAAATTCAACGATAAAATCGTTTGAAAGAAGGTTGTCCAACATAGTAACGTGCATTCCAACGCCCGGATAAGCCGACGAGATCGGGGAGGCGAAAATATCGTAAAGACCCGGCGCGTAAAATCCGAAAAAAACGTATTTGCCCTCAAAATCCTCTGGCGGCAAAAGCGCTTCGCCGCCCGCCGCTAACGCGTCGGAGCTTTGCAAAATATCGGCGGCGCTATACGGAATATATCGGTTCAAATCCCCTTTGAAACGTAAAAGAATCGCTCCGTTACGATCGACGGGTATTTTGCGCTCTCCCCACTCGATAAAACGATCGTCGGCGCGAACAAGTTTTACCTCTTCGAGCGCCGCAATCAAAGAGGCGGCGGCTAAACTTGGGATCGCTTTATCTTCAAAGCGGGCGAATAGCTTATAGCGGCGAAATACTCCGTCGGAATCGGCTCTGCCCGTTACGCTTCCTATGCTACGCGCCGCGCTATGAAGGCTTTTTATTGGAAACTGCGCGTCTGGCGGCAACTGATTGTCGTTAATATGATCTTCGATCTCAAAGTCGCCCAAAAGGGGCTTGCTTAACGCTTTGGAAACTTCGCCGCCGCCAAAAAACGCCGCGTGAACCGCGCCGCCAAAATCCCCGCTCGATTTAACGAAAATATCGTCGTCCTCGATCCCGTAAGCGGACGGCTCCGAAAACAGCACGTCGAAAGCGATCGCTTTGGCGTTTGCTACGTTCATATAATCGACGATCTGCGCGTAAGCCTTTCTAGGCCAAGGCCAAGACCAACCGCGCTCTTTCTTAGCCCAATCGATGCTCGCCTGATCTAGCAAAACGACTACGACGTCGTCGGAAGGTTTAAACGATGGGGCAAAAAGATTAACGCGCAGATCGTAAGTTTTATATTCTAAAAAGTTAAAAAGCCCCGTTAGCGAAACGAGAGCGCAAACGGCGAAAACCGCCGCCGCGATCAGTAACGCGGCGGCGGACTTTTTGCGGTTTTTAAAACGCGGGGCGATCACTTTTTCAACGTCGCGTTATAACGAGGCGCTCGCGCGCTTTGCGTATTGACGGAAGGATATTTGCTCAAATCTTTTTTAGCGTTTTCAATGCGATCTTGCGGAGCGGGGTGGGTTTTGTTGAAACCGCCAGATCGAACGGCTTGGTTTTTTTGCAACGCTTTTAGCATTGTAACGAGACTTGAAGGCTCGTATCCCGCGTCGGCTAAGAGCGAAAGCGCCTTATTATCCGCTTCAAACTCCTGAGAGCGCGAATAGCCGTTATTAACCAAAGTCGTAACGACGTCCCCGATCGCGCCGCCAAAAGCGTCCGTTATTTTGCCTAAATCTTTGCCGTCGCCCGCAGCGCTCGCGGCTGAAAGACCAGTTACGGCGGCGGCTTGAGTAATTCGGCTTGTCTTGATTGCGTTAAGGCTGTGTTGAAGCTGAATATGCGCTATTTCGTGGGCGATAACCGCCGCGAGAGCGTCCTCCGATTTGGCGCTCTCCAAAAGCCCCCGCGTAACTAGAATATGACCGCCAGAGGTGGCGAAGGCGTTGATTTCAAGGCTATCGAGAATTGCGACGCGATATCCGTTGTAGATCTCGGGTCTTTCGGAATTAACCGTTATAGCGGCGCATATCTTGTTAAGATAAGCGGTTAATTGCGGAGCGTCTTTGTAGAGCTTGTATTTACTCAGGATCGTAGCGCCAACCGCTCTGCCGATATAGTATTCTTGCTCTGGGGTAATCTCTTCGGCGGCTTTGCCGATAGCTTCGCCCGATTTTTGCAAAGCGCTCGCGACTTTCGGATCGCTCGCGAAAACGGAGCTTGTCTGCATAGCTTTGCCTACGGCGGAACAAGATAAGATCAGCGCGGATAAAAGGGCTAAAATGAGCGCGTAACTTAGCGTTTTCATCGTTTATCTCCTTTTGCTAAACGCCCTTCGTTCAGAAAGGTAAGCAACTGATTATTTGGAACGGATATAGATTCGATCGCGTCTATATCCTTGTAGTTCAGATCGCCCCTTTGCTTTTTATAGGCGTTTTCCACCTCTTGATTAAACCCTTTGCCCGCTAACGCCAGCTCTTGCGCGCTCGCTCCCGTAGCGCTTGATGCGATAATACGCTTCGAGGTTAGATCGGCGGACGAAAGCCAACCGCTTAAAGCGGCGTTTGAAGCCGATCTGACCTGCGTCCATTTGCCGTCCTCTTGCAGCGCCGTTACCGTTTCGCCGTAAGATAACGCGCCCTTTTTCCCCGCAAAGAAAGAGGCGGAGACTCTAAGCTCCGCATTCTTTACGGCGACATACATCGTTTTTTCTTTGCTAGAAGGCGCCGCGTATAAAACCGCCGCGCCTAACGTCAGAGCAATAAGCGCTCGTTTCATTTAATCCTCCTTAATTTTTGTTATGATACAGAAAGATATATTTGCAAAAGACGGCGATCGACGCGCGATTGTCGCCTAACGCGACGCGGTAAGCTCCGCTACGATCTCTTTTTGATCGGCGCAGAATCGACCCGTTTTTTCGATCAAAAACAGATTGCTCGCGCGGCGTTTAATCGTGGCGATTTTTGCGGCGGCAATATCGATTCCGCGCCGATCGAAAATATCGATCACAAACGCCATTAGACCTTGCTGATCGGGAGCGTCTAAACTCATTCGCGCGTAGGTCGGCGAATGATCGCAATCGATCTCGATCTCCTTTTTCTTAATAGTCGGACGGGCATACTTCATAGCGCGGCTCATATCTAGCGCGTTTTCAACTAGTTCCGCCAACATTCCTATCGGTTCGTCAAGCGGCTTGCGAAAGAACATTCTAAACATTTTCGCGCCGTCGAATAGCTTAAATATATCCATCGCGCCTAAGTCTAGCCACGCGAGTTTGCCAAGCGCCCAGCCGAGATTAAACGGCGCTTTACTAATAACCTCTAGCGTTAGCGACGGAGAGCTAATAGCGCTAAAACTAACCCGATCGGTCGCGGCGGCGCGTTTGGAAAACTCTACGATTTCTGCGGGCTTATATTTAAGAAAAAAAAGCGTGGAATCCACGCCTAATATCCGCCTTTGCAAACGCGGTTCTAGCGACGTAAAACCCTCGTAAGATAAAAGCTGTTTTTCTTTGCGAAGGCGCGTCGCCGCTTCGCCGATCTGCTCGTTTTTATCCAACGCGGCGATCGCCCTAAAGTAGAGATCGCGCAAAAGCTCGGCGGCAAACGGCGTATAAACGCCCGCCGCGACGGCGCTCATATCGCAAACGGTCAAAAGATAAAGCGCCGTTACTAACGATTTAGAACCTAGTTGCGAGGCGAATGCAAACACGACGCGATCGCTATAAATATCGCGCGATCTGGCGACGGCGTTCATCAAAGTGTGAGTTCGGATCAGAAGCGCTCCGCGTTCGGTTAGATCGGCGCGAAAATCAAGCGCTTTGGCGAAGTTGCGAAACCTAAGCGCGCCCGCTTCGCTATGATCGCGCATACCTCCCTTTCCGCAATCGTGCAAAAGAGCCACTAAACGAAGTAACGCTTGCTCCTCGTCGCTAAGCGTTAAAAAAAGTTCGCTCAGATCGCCCTCTAATAAACACATATTTTTCAGCGTCAAAATCGAATGTTCGTCGACGGGGCGGGTGTGATAGCCGTCGAATTGCGCTAAATTGATCGTCCCTTTAAGCGGAGGCAAAAGCGTTTCCAATCGATCGGCAAGATCGAAAACGTTTACGATTTTATAGCAATCGGGGCGATCGAAAATCGCTCTGATCATTCGCCTCATAGACGATCCTAGCCGTATATTTTCCGCTCGGCGCAAAGCCATAACAAACGAAATATCATAATCGCCGTCGATCGGCGATTGAATAGCCTGCCGCGTCAAATCTATAAGCGTTTCTCGACGTTCGTCAAAAGGCGACGCGATCGCGTTTATAGCGGTATTGTCGCGGCGCGTTAATTTTGCTAGATAGTATTCGCAATGGCGGCTGATCGTTTTAAGGGAGGCAAGGACTTTTTGCACAAAAAATCTTTCGGCTTTGCGCGTTTTTGTATCGCTAAAACCTAGATAGATCGCAACCTCTCTTTGACGCTCTAAAATAAGCGCGTCCGATCGCTTTTTTGCCAATAAATGCAAGGCGATTCTAACGCGAAAAAGCGATTCTAACGCTTGGTGAAACTCTCTGTAATCCTCTTCGCCGATAATCGAACCGACTAAATCTTTTGTAGAGGAAACGCCGTAAAGCGCTTTTGCGATCCAAAAAAGCGCGTTTGCGTCGCGCAAACCGCCCGCGCACTCTTTTATATCGGGTTCCATAACGATCGGATTTTTTGCGCGGCGAATGCGATACTCTTCTAGCTTTTGCGATATGTAGTTTTCTTGATCGCTTAAACGGATATTTTTTAACTTGGTTTCAACCTCTACCCACAATATCCGCGATCCGTAGAAAAACCTTCCTTCTAGCATAGCGGTTTTAATAGTCGTATCGCCGTTTGCCGCCTCTTCAAGCTCTCCAATCTCATGAACTCTATGCCCCAAATGAAACCCAGAATCCCACGCAAGATATAAAATACGTTCTATTAACGGTTTTATATTGTATCCATACGTCTGTTTATAAACGATCATCAGATCAATATCCGAATATGGAGCGCACTGCTCCCTGCCAAAACTTCCTAGCGCTACAAAAGCGATCGGAATAGCGCTAAAAGGCGGCGCGTAATCGCCGAAATGCCCGCGCAAAACATAGCGGTAAAAATAGGCTATAAACTCTTCGATCGCCCTTGCGTGCTGGACTAAAAAAGCTCGCGGGTGCGAGGGCGAAAAGCGCTCGATCAGCGTTTCGTAATAGGCGGTTTTTTCCTCTTTGAACAGCTTAGAAACGGCGAAATCTTCCGCCTTTTGCTCGATCAGGTTTTCTAATTTTTCCGCAAAGCCCGCTCGCAACTTTTTGCTTTCTTATCTCTTAAACTATCTCTTTAGGATATACATAATCAAAGGCTATCATACTAATTTTTTTATCCCGCGAATAACTCCAGATAAAACGCGAGATTTCGGAGGTAATACGACCTTCGTTATCGGCGTATCTGCGTATCCGCTCGATTGTGTTATTTTCGATCTTACTTTTAACGTCGCAAGATTTTTTATCTTCGCTCTCGCAAAAAAGCGCGATCGCCTGAACGATCGATCCCTTTTCGTCAAGTTCGGTTAGATAGAGAATCTTTGCATCGTCCATTTTAACGCCGACAATCGGTAGCGACGCTTTGCGATCGGCTTTATTCTCGATAGCGCCGATCTGTTTAATTTCGTATCCGTCTAATTCAAGAATATAAATTAGCTCTTTATTGATCTTTGCCGAAACGCTTTTGCTTACATCTTTATCGTTAAAACGTTTATCAAAATAGCTTAGATCGAAAATAACGTTATCGATCGGATCGGCAAACTTTTTTTCTTGTTTTTGCGTCTCTTTCGCGTCGCCGCTATTAACGTTTAATTTGCTTTCAAAAACTTGCGCCATCTCTACGGATAACGCCTCAAATACGCCAGCGCCCATATATCTATGATGGCGAGACGTTCTGCCCGTTTCGTCGATCGCAAAGTTTTCGTTTTTATCAAAAAAATAACGCCAATTTTCCTGAAAAGAGTTGCGAAATTCGAACGCCCCGTCGTAACCGCCGCCGCTTTGCGCGCTTATTAAAATCCAATCCTCTTTTATTGCGGAGCTTGTAGCGCCGCCGTATTCGTTAAAAAAAACGTAAAAAATCTGTTTTGGCTTTTCGTTGCGATCCAAAGAGAGTATAAAAGCCGCGCCGTCCGTATTGTCGCGTTCGTCGTAGTCGTAATAAAACGCGATCAATAAAACCTTGCTATCGGGCGATCTATAGAGCGTTTCGATCAGCTTTAGCTTCTTTTGATTTTCCGCGTCTTTGGCATACCTTGAAAGCTCCGTATCGCTCGATAGCGCGAGCGCTTTAAGCGTTTTTTGATCGAGCGGCTTCGCGTTTTTATACCG
>JAISRI010000046.1 GCA_031273735.1 Helicobacteraceae bacterium | reverse complement strand
TTTCTTTTCTTTTTTCATTAACGCTTTTATCTTGGCGATACTAACGTATCGCCGCGTATCGCTTTGAATACGATCAACGTATCGCTTCGATAAAAGCGTCAACGAAATGATTGAGTTGTGCGGGAATGACTAAAGACGGCGGTTTTGTTTCGTTAAAGACGAGTTTAGAAATGCGTTGGATTTTTTGGTTTGGATTCCCGCCTTCCTTCGCGATTTACGCCTCCAAAGGGGGGCTATCGCTCCGTCGCGGGAATGACCGAGAAAGGACGCGCTACGCTAAAGTCGCGGGAATGACCGATTGTCGTTTACTTACGCGCCTACTCTACAGTTACGCTTTTGGCGAGGTTGCGGGGCATATCGATGTCGGCTCCTAGACGAATAGCGATCTCTAAAGCCAAAAGCTGAATAACGGTCGTCATCTCGAAAAACTCTAAAAGCGGGTGATCTTGCTCGTCTATATCGATAAGATCGTCGGCTAACGCAAAGCGTTCGCTAGAGATCGCAAGCAGAGTGGAATCGCGAGCTATTAGCTCCTCGACGTTCGATCGCATTTTGTCTTTTAGCAGATTTTTCGAAATAAGCGCGATTGTAAAAAGTTCGGGATCGGCAAGCGCGATCGGCCCGTGCTTCATCTCGCCCGCAGGATAACCTTCGGCATGCAAATAGCTGATCTCTTTTAGCTTGAGCGCGCCCTCTAACGCCAGCGGATAAAACAGATCGCGTCCGATAAAGAAAAAGCCGTGCCCGTGTAGATAGCGCTTGCTTAAACGCCTGATATGTTCGTGGCGTTCGGGTTTGATCGCCAAAACCGAGGGGACGCGCCGCATAGCGTCGATCTCTTTTGCAAGCTCAGTTTCATCTAAGCCACCGCTATTTTGCGCGATATAAAGCGCCAAAAGCCACAAAACAGTTACTTGCGTTGAAAACGCTTTCGTTGAAGCGACGCCCTTTTCCACGCCCGCTCTAGTCAAGATCGCCGTATCGGCTTCGCGCGAGATCGAGCTATTATCGACGTTGCAGATCGCGAGCGTTTTAGCGCCCGATCGTTTCGCCATTTTGAGCGCCTCTAACGTATCGGCGGTTTCGCCGCTTTGCGAAATTACGATAAAAAGCTCGTTTTTGCGCAGGATCGGATTGCGGTAGCGAAACTCGCTGGCAATCTCGCAACGCGCTTCGATCTTTGCCAAGCGCTCGAAAAGATAGGACGAGCTTAACGCCGCGTGGTAACTCGTGCCGCACGCGCAAAGCCTAAGCGATTCGACGCCGTTCAGAAAGCCTTCCGGCAACTCATCTAAACGAACGGTATTTGCCAAAGCCCGCGACGTTAGCGTTTCGCCCACCGCTCTGCTCTGCTCGTAGATCTCTTTTTCCATAAAGAATCTAAAGCCCTCTTTTTGCGCCGCGCTTCGCGTCAATGGAAGCGGTTTTTTCCGCGCCGAAACTGTCGCCTCTCCTACAAAAATCTTAATATCGCGATCGTTCATATATCCCCACGATCCGTCTTCAAGGTAGATCGCGCTTTCGCAAACGCCGATTAGCGGCGCGTCGGACGAGGCAAAATAGCGTCCGCTCGTTCCCTCGCCAATCTGAAGCGGCGATCCTTTTTTGGCGAAAAAGATCGTCTTGGTAACCGTTTCGTCGATCAATAAGATCGCATACGCGCCTTCGATCGCCTCGATCGTTAGCTCGAAAGCGCTGAAAGCCTCTTTGGTCTGCGCTAGAAACGACTCGTAAAGATGGACGATAACCTCCGTATCGGTTTGGCTTATAAACCTAACGCCTTTTGCAATTAAGCTCTCTTTAAGCGATTGATAGTTTTCAATAATGCCGTTATGCACCACAAAGGAATGATCGCCGCGGTGGGGGTGCGCGTTGATCTCGGTAGGTTTTCCGTGCGTCGCCCAACGAGTGTGCGCGATGCCTACCGCGAAGCCTTTGGGATCAAACGCCGCCGTTTTATCGACAAGGTTGTTTAGCTTGCCTACCGCTTTGAAAACGTCGATTCTGCCCTCTTGCATAACCGCAAGCCCCGCGCTGTCGTAGCCGCGATACTCCAGCTCTTTTAGCCCTTCCAGTAACGCCTTTTTTACGTTGTTCGATCCGATATAGCCCACAATCCCGCACATAAACCGCCTTTAATTTTGCCCGTATTTTATCTAAAACCAATCCGCCGCTAATCCGCGCCGTTTTTCTCGCTTGATTTTTGCTCCGATAAACTCTGCGCGATCGATTTTGCCGCTTTGACGTCCGCTTTGCCGCTGGCAAGTTTAGGCAACGTTTCGAGCTTGTAAATCTCCGAAGGGATCATTAAGGGCGCCATCTGCGAAGCGCGAATTGTTTTAATCATATCCTCTTCGTCGATCGCGCCGCTAAATAGCGCTACGATCTTTTCGCCTTTTTTGCTATCGCTTAGAGCGATCGCGGTTATATCGATCTCCTCTTTGAATAAAGCCGTTATCTGGCTCTCTACGCTTGTTAAACTGATCATCTCGCCGCCGATTTTCGCAAAACGGCTATAACGATCGACGATCGTAATAAATCCGTCTTCGTCTATACGCCCTTTATCGCCGCTTTTATAATATCGCCAATCGCCAATCGTAGCGATCGCCTCGTCGGTTTTTTCTTTGTTTTTGTAGTAGCCTTTCATCACTTGGGGACCGCCGATAATAATAAGACCGTCTTCGTTTACGCTAAGTTCTCTCATCGTGTCGGGATCGACGATTTTTACGATTGTGCCAGGCAGAGGCAATCCTACGCTTCCCTCTTTATGAAAAACAAGCGTTTTTAACGTGTCGCTCTCTAGAGCGTTTGGCATATTTACGCACACGACGGGAGCGGTTTCCGTAGCGCCGTATCCCTCTAAAATATCTAAGCCAAATTTTAATCTAAAGCCCTGCTTAACGTCCTCTCTTAACTTCTCCGCGCCCGCTACGATAATCCGCGCCGATTCAAGCATAAGCGGATCGAGTTTTTTGCTTTTTAGATAAATCCTAAAAAACGTCGAGGTGCCTAATAATATGCTTGCGCGATAACGAAAGCACATTTTGCCGATCGCCGCCGCGTCCGTCGGATCGGGAATAGCGATCATTAACACCCCCTCGCAAAGCGGTAAAAGCGTCGTGATCGTCAGTCCGAACGAATGAAAGATCGGTAAAGAGTTAAGAACTACGTCGTTTTTACGGAAGTTAAGAAGATCGGCTACTTGACGGACGTTTGCGAGTAAATTTTTATGCGTCAATTCCACGCCTTTTGGCGCGCTTTCGCTACCGCTACTAAATAAAATCGTAGCCGTTTCGTTAATATCGCTTCTAGCAAAAAAGAACGCCCTGATAAGCCAAACGGGAAAAATAAGCGCGGTAAAAAACGCGATAATCATATCGACTTTGCCAATCGATTCTTTTATATCCTCCGCGTAGATTGCGCGATCTTGTAAAATATCGCTTAGATCGAAGCCTCGCGCCGCGAGCTTTGCGGCGAAAGTTTTAGAGGCGATTACGCTTTTTATTTCTCCCTGTTCGACCGCGCTAATCAGATTTTCTTTATTGACGGTATAGTTAAGATTGATAGGTTTTTTACCTAACGCGAAAAGCGCCAGATTTACGATCGCGCCCGCGCTGGAGCTTGGTAGCAAAACGCCTACGTTTTGTTGATCTTTTAGCCGAGTTTTTAGTTTTTTGACAAATAAAATAACCGAAGCTAACAGTTTGACGTTGTTAATTTGCGTATTTGAAGCCTGATCGACAATCGCGGGAGAAAACAGATTATTTTTTGCGCGTTCAAGCCAACGGTAATGCAACGGTTTTTGGCGCGAAAGGTAAAGATCCCACGCCCTGACAGAGAGCGCCACGACCGCGCTTTTGACCTCGTTTGCCTTCGCGACGGATGGCAGAGGCGCTCCAAAAGCGATAATAATCTCGCGTTTGCCGCTATTTTGGCTTAAACTTTTGTAGTAATCGCTGGCGCGCGAAAAGCTCGATCCCCATAAACCGCGCAGAAAAAAAGGCACGATCGGAACGTCCAGCCCTTCGATCGCCACCTCGAAGCCGCGCTCAAACTTGCCAATTTGCCCGTTGTAGCTGATCAGTCCTTCGGGAAAAAGCGCCACAACCTCGCCGTTTAAAAGCCGCGCGCGTATGCTCTCGATCGCCGATTTGCTCGCTCCACCAGAGATTGGAATAACGTTGAAAAACTTGAAAATAGAGCGCAGATACCACTTGTCGTATATGCCTTTGAACATCACAAACTTCAAAGCGCGGGGGCAGGCGAGTTGTAAAACGAGCCAATCGATCCAGCTGATATGGTTGCCAAGCAAAAGCGCGCCGCCTACGGGCGGGATATTTTCTATGCCCTGAACGTCGGTTTTGTAGCCTAGCCGCAAGATTGGAAAGAGCAAAATCCGCGCAAAGAGATGGGGCATCAGTTTGATGGCGTAAAGCGCCGCGCAAAACGTCGCGATCGCGATTATCGTAAAAAGCCCCGTCGTCGAAAAGCCGATTAGAACGATCGCGACCGTTATAACCAAAGAGAGAACCATCGCGCAGTTCTGCGCAAAATTGTTGCCCGCCAGAACCTTGCCTATTTCGTCGTCGCGCGAAAAATATTGAATAACCGAGTTTAGCGGCACGATCGCAAGCCCGCCGAAAAAGCCAAAAAGAAGCGAGCAAAACGACATTCCGATCGCGCCCGTAGAGTAGGTAAATCCCATCAAAGAGAGAAATAGCCCCAAAGCTCCGATCGGGATCATTCCAAGCTCTATATGGCGTTTGGAGCTTGCGCCCGCGATGGACGAACCGATTACGATCCCAATCGCGCTGAGAGCCATAATGCCCTGAATAGCAACAACGTCGTTATCGCCCGTGGTCGCTTTGTAGTGCGCTCCAAAAGCGGCGTTAATCATCTGTAAAATCGCCCAAAAAATACTAAGACCGATAATGCTTAACCAAATATCGCGGTTTTTCATCACGATCGACATATTTTTGCGCAGATATACAAGGCTCAGATATTTTTTAATCTCAAAGCGCTCCTCGTTTGGTTCAGCGGCGAAAAAGGGGATTTTGAAGGCGAAAAAGGCTTCCAGCATACTGAGCGCGACAAGCATAAAGCCGATGGGCGCCATCAACGACAAAACCTCGTTTGGATCCGTAAGCCCCTCTAAATAATAAAGCTCGAAAACGCCCGAAAGCAAAAGCGAACTAAGCAAGATCGCTACGATTGTCAGCGCTTGAATAACGCCGTTTGCGAGGCTTAGATTTTCCACCCCCGCAAGCGATTTGATCAGTCCGTATTTTGCGGGCGAGTAGATCGCGCTTTGCACGGCTAAGAGAAAGGTCGCGACAAAAGCAAAGACAAACCATCCTTGAACGTAGCTCAAAAGCGCTAGCGCGCTAAGAAAGATCGCCGCGCTTGCCGAATAACGAATGACCCGCGTTTTTGGAAACTTGTCGTTGATAAAGCCCGCCGCCGAAAATAAAAAGATAAACGGTAGCAGGATCATAGCGTTGACCAGCGCCGTCAAGACGATAAGCTCCGCGCCGTCAAAGCATTTATTCAGCGCGTTTTGAATGGTGATTTTGTGGGCAAGATCGACCGAAGCGTTGATAAACATTACAAACAAAAACGGCAAAAAGCCCTTGATTTTCAGTAGCGCGTTCATAGCGTCCTCGTTTTTTTTGGTTTTTGGCGCAACAAAGGCTTGATTGTAGGCTAAGTTTGATAAATTATCCCACGCTAAACGAAAACGGCGTATTCTTTCGCGCAAATCGTCAAAAACCGCGTCGATCGCGCCGCTTTCGCTATTCCCGCGCGGGAATTAACGGCGCTCGCCGAATGCCTCTTTTATAAGACCTTGAAGCTAGTTCGCCGCCGTTTTAGGCGGCGTAAACGCTATATCGCTTTATTTAAAATTCTCGATAGACGCTCTCCGAACGCGGCGGGATCTTTTAAGGTCATACCCGCGACCAACTGCGCCTGTTCAAATAGCAAAAAGCTAACGTCGCTAGCAAGATTTTCGTCGTTGATCGCGCCGATCTTTTGGACGATCTCGTGCGAAGGGTTAAGCTCCAAAATCGGCTTAATATCAGGCAAAGGCATATCGCCCATCATCTTATACATCTGCCGCATTTGAACGCTTGGATCGTTTTCGTCGAGAACTAAACATGCCGGCGAGCTTGCTAGGCGCGAACTTATCTTGACCTCTTTGACCTCTTCGCCTAACGCTTTTTTAACCTTCTGCGCGATCGGTTCTGCGGCTTTGATTATATCGTCGTTTTGCGTTTTGGGCAGATCGTCGTTAGCTCCTGATTTGTTGATCGCTTTGAGCGGTAAATCTTTATATTCGTTAATCTGCGAAATCGCAAATTCGTCGATCTCGTCGTCCATAATTAGAACCTCTATATTTTGCGCTTTGAAACTTTCTAAAAGCGGCGAATTTCTTAATAGAGATTCGTTTAATCCAGCGATATAATATATCGCCTTTTGATCGGGTTTCATTCGCGTTTTATACTCCGCAAAACCCGTTAAACCATCGCTAGCCGTCGTTTTGAAACGCGCCAATTCTATAAGCTCCTCGCGGTTTGCGTAGTCGCTATAAAGCCCCTCTTTTACGCACCGTCCGAACTCTTTATGAAACGCCGCGTATTTTTCTTTATCTTCGCTAAGTTTTTTGATCTCGTTTAATATCTTTTTAACCGAAGCGTTTTTGATGTTTGCGAGTATCTTGTTTTGTTGCAAAATCTCGCGGCTGACGTTTAAGGGCAGATCCTCGCTGTCGATCACGCCGCGAACAAACCGCAAATAGGAGGGCAGAAGCTCTTTGTCGTCGTCGGTGATAAAGACGCGCTTAACGTAAAGTTTAACGCCCGATCGATAGTCCATTCTGTAAAGATCAAACGGCGCTACGGCGGGGATAAAAAAGAGCGTCGTGTATTCCAACGCGCCTTCGGCTTGCGTGTGGATCGTGGCTATCGTTTCGCCGCTGTCGTGGCTGATCGTTTTATAAAACTCTTGATACTCCTCCGGTTTTATGGAGTTTTTAGGGCGTTTCCATAACGCGGTAGCGCTTCCAATTTGATCGTTTTTTTGCGTCTTGCCCTTCTCTTTGCCCTGATCGTCGTATTCGCTTTGTTCGTATTCCAAAAATATCGGAAACGGAATATGGTTGGAATACTTTTTAATAGCGCTTTCTAGCGTCCAGCGATTGGCAAACTCTTTAGCGTCCTCTTTAAGATTTAGGCGAATCGTAGCGCCAAAACTTTCGCGGCTAGACTCTTCGATCGTATATTCGCCTTTGCCGTCGCTAGTCCATTTCCACGCTTTATCTTCGCCCGCCTTTTTTGCGATAACCTCTATAGAGTCGCTAACCATAAACGCCGAATAAAAACCCACTCCGAATTGTCCGATTAAGTTTGAATCTTTTTTGCGATCGCCCGTTAGTTGCGAAACAAAGTTTTTAGTGCCGCTTTTTGCGATCGTGCCAAGATTTTCTACTAAATCCTGATCGTTCATTCCGATCCCGTTATCTTCGATCTCTAGCCATTTGCGATCTTTGGTATCAAAACGGATTTGGATCTTCGGATCGAACGCGATCTGCTTATAACGATCGTCGCTGACGTTAAGAAACTTCAACTTGTCCAGCGCGTCGCTTGCGTTGCTGACGAGTTCGCGCAAGAAAATCTCGCGGTTGGAGTAGAGCGAATGGATCATCAGATCGAGTAGCTGATTGACCTCCGCCTGAAAGCTATGTTTTGACATTTTTGCCCCTTTTTGAAAATTTTAGCGAATTATAGCGCAAACTTGATAAGAATGGACTAAAGTTTGCTGATAGCTTTAGCGCTCGCTTTATAAGAGCGCCAAACGTAGCCTTCAAAACGCCCAAAAGAGCTAGCGATCCCGCTAAACCCGTTTATTGCGAGATAATATCCCACCCTTTGGGGATCGCGGGAGCGAAAAAGCTATCGTCGATCGGCTCGTTTCGCTTGGGAGCGCTCAAAATAATCTCGACAAAATTATCGAGATCGTCGGTATAATAAACCCTTGTTATGTTCGCGCCTTCGTGTTCTAACGAAATCTTTTGATTTTTTACGACCGCCTCGCGCTTGCCCTCGCCAACGGCGCGGCTTTGTTTCCACAGATCGATGATATTTAGCGCAATTTCGCTTGTAAACTTGGTCGCCTGCTCCAGCTCCGGCTCCAACATCAAAACCCGATCGCCGCTAATGGTAATCGTTTTTTGAAGCGGTTTTTCATAGTCGTAACGCGCTAAATTGGGCTGTTTTAGCCGTACAACGCCCGCAAAGGTTAGCGTCTGGTTTAACTCGTTCGTAACTCGCTGGACAAAATCCTGCTTTAGCGTTTTAAAGTCTATCGGCGTATCCGCTCTTAAAGCGTTTACAATAAAACAAAATCCGATCAAAACGCGCCGCACACCGCCTCCTTAATTTTTGACGTATTATCGCCAAAGTTTGCCTAAAGGCTACCAAAGTATAATTCCAATCGCTTTAGGAGGCTGAAATGAAAGCGGGAGATTTTGACGGAGAGCTATATAAAAAAGAGATGATCGATATGATCGACAGGGCAATCGTTAGGCTTAAAAACGAAGAGCCTAATTTTAAGATATTTACGGCAAGTATCTGGACTGACGCGGAGGCGGCGGCAAGCTCTATCGGTTTTGACGACAAAGAAAATTCGCTTAAATGCGTCGAGAACCACAACAAATTTATCAAAAAATATTACGACAAGTATATGGCGAGCGGCGAAGAGGATATGGCAAGATCGTTCAAGCCGATCGAAGAGGTCAGAATGCGCAATCCCGCCGATTATACATTAAGAGATTATGAAGAGATTACGCATAAGAGTTTCGTAGATATTAGCAAACGTTGGAATCAGCTTAAACCCGCTTTAACGGAGGTCGGCAAATACGCCTTTGAACAGATTAAATATTTGAATATCGACGAAGGTTTTGAGCTTTCCATTAACGGCAAAAACGATTGGTATGACAAAGTATGGAAAACCTGATCGCGGACGAGCCTTTAGAGGAGCTAAAAAAAGGCAAAAATCTTTTAGCTTTTTCGGCGGGAATCGATTCTACCGCGCTTTTTTATATTCTTATAGATTGCGCGATCGATTTTGACTGCGCGATCGTTAATTATCATACGAGAAAAAACAGCGATAAAGAGGTTATATACGCTAAAGAGCTATGCGAAAAATATCATAAAAAACTTTTTATTAAAGAGGCTAAGATAGATCAAAAAAATTTTGAAGCGAACGCAAGAAAAATAAGATACGATTTTTTTGAAAAGATCATCAAAGATCATAGTTACGACGCGCTATTAACCGCGCACCAATTAAACGATTGGGCAGAGTGGTTTTTGATGCAGTTTTGTAAAGGAGCGGGTTTTTTCGAGTTGAACGGAATGCGCTATGTCGAACGGCGCGAAAACTATAAATTGATTCGTCCGCTTCTAAAAACTAGCAAAGAGGAGTTGCAAAACTACCTAAACGATCGCGGGATCGTAGCTTTTTACGACGAGAGCAACGACGATCGCCGTTTTTTGCGCAACCGTTTTCGCGCCGATTTTACCGATCGACTATTAGCGGAATACAAAGCGGGAATTAAGCTAACTTTTAACGCGCTTCAAAACGATCGTAAAAGATTTGAGACAAGCGACGCGACAAAGAGCTTTAGCAAATTAACGCTCGTCGATAAAAACGCGATCGACGCGGCTCACCAAGTCGATATAGCGATCAAAAAACTTGGGCGCTTAACGACGAAAAACGAACGCGCTAAAATTGAAAAAGGCGAAGATTTTATCGCCGCTAGAAAGATTGCGGTTTGCTTTACCGATAAGGCGATTTGGATAGCTCCGTTTGAAAGGGCGATAACGCCGAAAAAGTTTAGGGAAGAGTGTAGAAAACTAAAAATCCCCGTTAAAATCCGCGCCTATATTTTTAACGCGAAAATCACTCCTGATTCGATCGATATACCTTAATGCCAAAGCTCCAATTAAGTCGATAATCGGAATCGGCTTTAACCGAGATCGGAAGCGATATTTCTACCGCGTTTTTGTAGTTGTTTATAAACTCGACAAAATCGTAAAAATCGGTCGGTTCTTTTAAGGCGACGCTAACGTTGTATTCGTCGATAATTATCCTTGATAGTCGCGTTGAAGACAAGGGATCGATCTTGATTGTCGCAAAATCTGATTTTGAAAAAAAGCGCGTCGCGTCTTGATAAAATCTCTCGATCGTAAATTCGTTTTTAAGAACCGCTAAATCCTCGTTGCGGTTTTCGATCATATTGATAAGGTTCGAGCGCCGTAGTTCCAGCTCCGTTTGCGTTTGACGCAAAGTTATATCGGCGCGATCTTTGCCCATCACGGCAAGTTTTAATCGGCGCATATCGGGGATAAAAGTAAAATAGATCAGCGCCAAAGAGACAAAAAATATCGCCAAAACGAAAATCGTCGCCTTTGTAATATCTATATCGCGCGGTTTACTATTTATCATAAAATAATCTTTCTCGTTCGTCCATAACGCTTAAACTATCGAAGGCAAAACCGCCTTTGCCCGTAGGTATAAAAGAAACGGCGGTTTTAACAAAAATCGATTCAAGCGGAGGTTTTAGAAGATAGTTATAAACCTCTTTGCTCGGCGTATAGCCTTTAATTTTTAAGGTCGAAGCGGAAGCGTCTAGTTCGGTAATATATATCTGATCTGGGACGAGATCTAAAAGGTTGGTTAAGCTGTCTTTGATCACCTTGTTTTTGGCGATAGTTCTTGGGGCGATCTCTATGTCTTGAACGGTTAATTGCGCCTTTCTTTCCGCCTCTTCGATCTGCGTTTCGTATTGAACGCGCGCGTTGCGCAAAGACGCCATTCTGACCTCTTGCGTGGCGATCAAAAGAATCAGCGCAATTTTAATCGCGCCAAATAGGAGAATAATGGATAAAAAAAAGGCGATCCATAGCTTGGTATCGCTATCTAATAATCGTTTCTGCCGCGCTTTGATCAACGAATATTTCACGATTTAGCCTCTTCGTAAGCCATATCGCATATCGTAGCGCCAACGTCGATAGGATAGATCGTCGCGTCTATACATAGCTCTTTTCTAAGAAACTCCGCCGCGCTTTTTGCGCCCTCGCGCGCCTCCAAGATCGCGGTATGATTTATAAAATCGCTGTCGTAGTTTTCGTTTTTATAAAAGACGTTAAACGAGTTTTTTAGAAAATTAAACAGTAGCATATCCCGTCGGATATTCGACTGCTGAATATCTTCGTTGAAATCCAATTCTGGCGCGTTTAACGGGTTTTCGTCGATCTGGGGCAGGATCGCGTTATTTAGATCGGACGAATCGCTCGAGGTCATAGAATCCATATATGCGTCTAAATCTTCGATCGTATTAAAATCGTCGCTGATCGCGTCGGCTTGCGCGGCTTCGTCGCCGATCGCGTCCGAAGTTAAAGCGTCGTCAAAAATATCGGATATGTCGTTTTGAGGATTTGTTTCGGCGCTATCGTCGTCGTCAAAAATAATATGCGAACTATAAACGAGCAGATCGTCTTGATAGATCGCCAGCGTAGCGCTAGCTTTGCCATAAAGTAAAAACGCGAACGCGCCGCGTCTGTCGATCGAAATCTTCATACGCCGTCTTGCAAAATCGATCAGCGCTTCGGTGGGAAAAATATAGTCGATCCCGTCTATGGATATATATTTTCTTTGTATCTCTTCCACGTCGAAAACGCTTGCGTAGATCGACCATCTATTATCGATATTTACGGTTAAAATATTATCGGTATCTATGCGCATTTTATGAAAAAAATCCGAATCGCAACTTGGGAGAGCGCCCTGATTGATACTTGCTAAAATCGTAGCGATATAGACGTAAGCGTTGCGTTTTTCCAGCTTTTGTAGATATTCGAACATCATAGCGCTTGGAGCGCCGTTTGGCGCTTCAAATTCGAGTTTTTCCTCTTTGATTAGCCGTTTATTTTGATATACGCGAATCGTTAAATTCGCCTTTTTTCCATTTAAACTTACGCCTACAAAAGCGATCCGCAAAAGAGAATATAACGCCGCCTGAAAAAATCCGCCCTTCACCGTCCAATTTCCTTACAAAGCGGGTGAGCCGAGATATAGCTTTTTAACTTCGTGGAGGTCGAAAGTTTTGTGTATATTTCGGTCGTCGCAAGCTGCGAATGTCCCAAAATCTCGCTCACGTCGGCGATCCTAGCTCCTGCGTTTAGCATTTCGGTTGCGAAAGAGTGGCGTAATTGATGCGGCGCGATCTTCAGACCAATCTCCTTAAACGACCTAGCAACCTTGTATCTTAATTGATTATCGCTTAACGGCTCGCCTTTTTCCTCGAAAAAAAAGCGGACGGGCGCTTTTTGCGCCAAGTAGCGATCGATTTTATCTTTAAGCGAATCAAAGATTGGAATCTCGCGGGTTTTGTTTCCTTTGCCCGTAACGCGCAGGAAGTTCGCGCCGATATTTTCCACGCGCAAACTCGCCGCTTCAGCGATCCTTAAACCCAGCCCGTAGAGTAGCTCGATTAAGATCGCGTTTTCGCCGCTAGTCGCGTCCAGCGCCTCCATAATCTGTTTATGCGTAGCGGGTTTTGGCAGATTTTTTGGAACTTTCACGGATTCAAGCGCATAGACGTGAAAACGCCAGCCCATCGTTTCAAGGTAGCTTAAAAACGATCTAACCGCGCTTAGGTTTTTGGCGATCGTCTTTGGCGCCTGATTTTCGATCGTTTCGCGGTAGGGCATAAAGTCGATCGTCTTTAATTTTTCATCGACGATCGCGACATTTAACGCCGCTTTTAACGCCGCTTTATAAACCTTGATCGTCAAAGCGCCGCGCCCGCGATTTTTTTGCAGATAGTCCAAAAACTTACCGATCAGCGCCGTTAAAGAGCTTTTTGTAAATTGCCGCGAACTCTTGGTAATACTCATCTGCTTCCTTGACAAGATTTTGATCCCACATTACGCTTGCTTCGCCAAGCCTTTCGTAATCATGAAACGCCGTTTCTAACATCATTCTCATAAGAATCATATCGGCTGGATCGATCTCTTTTTGCGCCTCGATCAGGCGAACGCGCCGCGAATAGCCTTCGCAGTCGCTTATAAACTTCCGCCAGCGAACGGCTTTTTTGGACTGCTCCACGACCGAATAGGCAAGCACGTTATATGGATTTTGCGCGTAAACCGCGTTCGCCTTTTCTAAAGCCTCGTCAAACTGCCCGCGATCGTAAAGCGCTCTCGCCTCCCGCGCCGCTGCGTGAGAGGGGCTAAAAAGGTAGTAGCAAAACAGGCAAAGCGCGACAAAACACGCCGCGCCGATCGCGGCAAGGTTAAGTTTTAACGTTTTGAAGCGCCGCTTTGATTCGTTCTCTTGCGACATCGGTCGGCTCTCCTTTCACCTCTATTAGCTTGCTGGCGATAAAGGTAATGACGCCAAACGGCTTTGGAATGATAAACCGATCCCAGCTTTTTAAGCGCCAAAATCGGCTTGCCTCGTAGCGCATTGGTAGTATAGCCGCCCCGCTCTTTTTCGCCGCCAAAATAATCCCGTCGGCGACGCTGTGCCTCGGACCTCTAGGCCCGTCGGGCGTAAAGGCGACGTCGTTGCCCAATTTTAACTCTTTTAACGCGGCGATTAGCGCTTTTACGCCGCCCCTTGCGCTACTGCCGCGCACCGTATCGATTCCCAAAAACGAAACGATCCTAGCGATATATTCGCCATCGCGGTGATCGCTGACCATAGCGGAGACTTTGGCGTTTTTCTTGCCTTTGCGCAGTTTTTTCCAGTGAAAAGTCGCCATCAAGATATGTTCGTGCCAAAAAGCGACGATCACAGGCTTATCCGGAGCGATCTCCTCAAGCCCTATAAAGCGCTTACGGTTGGTCAGATAGATCAGTTTTGTAAACAGGTAGCCCAAAAATGGCAAAATCTTTAGCCCCGCGCCGCGAATAAACCTCTTAAACCAAGCGCGTCGCCAAAAAAAGCGCCGCTTTTGCTTTTTAGCCAACATCGCGCCTTTATTTATAGAGGTGTTGCATTCGCGCTAATTTACGCTAGCCGAAACGCTATACAAGCCTTTGGAGTAATAGGGCTTGTTCAAAGTAACGCGATACGAGTGCCCCGCTTGCGCCGCAAAACGAAGCCTATAAGTAGAACCGCCAACAGCCTCTTGTTCGCCTTCGCCTTCGACCTTTAGATTTGGGACGAAGCTACGTTTGCCGTCGCGCAAAATGGTAACGACGCCCGATTTTTTCGGAGTTATTACAAACTCGGTCGCTTCTCTATCCTCTTTTGCCAAGCCGTAGTATTTGATATTAAGCGGCAGAGGTATCTCCGTTACGGTTTCAACGTCGCGCGTCATAAAGTAACCCATTAGCTCTGCCCAACTCTCCTGAGACTCCGCGTCGAGAATAGCGCTATAGAGCTACCGCCGCTTTCAAGCGTCGCCTCTATAAACTTGTCAAAATCGGCGCTATCGGGCGAAACGCCGCCGGAGGATATAGTCTCGCCATTGTTTCCCGCCGCGCTTATAGCCGTTAAGAACGCCGCCGCCAAAACCGCCGCGATTTTTCTTTTCATAATCCGCTTTCCTTTGAGCGATCGTAGCAAAAAATCAATCAATCCAACATTGACCGTAAAAGCGCAATCTCGCGTTGGCGACCATATGTTGCGGCGTTATTCCTTTGAATATTTTCGAGCAATATCCAAAAGCGTCGGTTTGGTTTTTGCCATATCCGCCGCAGAGCGTCCGTAGATATTTTTTGAATTTATATCCCCTCCCGCGCTAAGGATATATTCAAAAAGATCATAATCTTTCCTAGAGGATAGTAGCGCCGCCCAAAGAGCGTTATTTCCGTGCCTATCGGTTAAGTTAATATCCGCGCCTGCTTTGATAATAGCTTGCGCCACTATCCTGTTTTGGTAAGTAGCCGCGTAAAACAACGCCGTTCTTTTCTCTTTGTTTTGAGCGTTTAGATCGATTCCTCTCTTTATCAACTCCAAAGCGATCAGATCTTGACCGGATGCTATCGCCTCGTGAAGTAGCGTCGACTCGGAGCCGATAATGTCGGATCTTTGATTGATATTTTCGCTTGTTAGCCTGTCTATTACGCCAATATCCCCTTTGCGTACCAATTCAAATAGGTTTTCTTTCATCTAGGCGCGTTAAAACTCTATGTCGTCGGCGACATTACCTCCGCGCTCGTTCGCAAACTTCGCCTCATACTCTTTTTGCTTTTGTTTTTCGTAGTCAAGAAAATGTATAAGATCTTCATCGCCGCCCGCGCTATTTCTTAACCCCATATACTGCATAGCGACAGATTGAAAATCGCCCAAACTTACGCCGTAGTTATCAAGTATCCACTGCGCGCCGTCCAACCCGTAAGCGTAAGCCGCGTTTCTAGCGCCGCTTAACTCGTGGTAAAAGTAGCGATCGTTTTTGATGCGCTCAAGGTTTTGCGCGCCTTCGGGCGAAATATTCGCGCTTAGATTTTTAAGGCGCGGCTCCGTTACCTCCGCTCCAAAAACTTGAGCGTAAATCTGCCCTATCTGAAAGGTAGAATCCTCCGCCAATCTCTGCGTCCAAAGCGCGTTTGCCTCATCCCAAACCGCTCTATCTATGCCCATCGCTTGGATTACTTTCGCCTCTTCGACGCCTGAAACCATCAGTTTTGCCATTTGCGCCCACTCTTGGAGCGTTATGCCGTGTATCGGTTCTAAGTTTGCCATTATTACCTTTCCTTTATGTGAAATATTTGCCCGCTCTGCTCGATATACATCTTTTCGTGATGCTCTTTGAACTCAGGCAGGATTTTGTTTAGCTCGTCGCAAACCGCGCGCAGATAGACCTTATATAGTCTAGGGGCGTTTTCGATCGCTTCCTCTCTTAACTTGTTTAGCCTATCTATCTCTTTTTCTATCTCGGATTTTCTCCTTTGGCTTTCGTGTATCGCGCTTAGCTTTAACTCGCGCGCCTGTTGGTATAAATCGCGCTCTTTTTGATCCTCGTCTTCGTAGGCTTTCAAAAGCGGTTTACACCGTTTTTTGGCTAAGTCGTTCGCGATAAACTGCAATTTTCTTGCTTGCGAGCTAGGCTCGAAACTGTTTTGCGCCGCGCAAACGTTGCACGCTATATGCGCGTCTATAAAAAATATGCGCTCAATTTGTAAATTGGCTCCGCATTGCGAACACTTAAATTGATCTTTTTGAGCGTTGAAAGAATCGATAATCTCTTGATATTCGCTCTCTAGATCGTTTTCGGCGTCTTCCAATAAGCGTCTGTCCAACTTATATATCTCCTTATCAAAGCGCTCAAACTCTGCGTTTGCGTCATACCAAAATTTGTCTAACTTTTTTGCGAGAGAGTGGGAGGAAGGGATTTTATCTTCCGCGTAGTAATGAAAATCGATTATCTCTTTATCTTTTGCGTTAAACGCTTTGCTACGAATCGCGCTAAGCTGTCCGCATACGCCCGATAGCGTTTTGTTGTAATTTGACTTATATATATCCTCGTCGCTTTTTCTTAACGCGCGGAGTTGGGGTATCGCCTCGTCAAACAACTCTTTTGCCCTCTCTTCTAATTTATTTATAAAAGCGAACCATCTTTTTTGCCTATCCTCGATCTCAGCGCGTAAATTATCGAGCTCTTTATCGTTTTTCTCTTCCGCTAGGCTTGTTAGCGCGCCAAACGCGGCTTGCGTCTTTTTTTGCATTTCGCTCATAAAGTTAGAGAGCCATTTGGCGTCTTTTTCGTCCGTCTCGTCAAATTCGTCGTTATTTGCCATCGCGCGAGTTGTCCTCCTTTTTTATAAATATGCCGTCCGACAAACTTGTATCGATAAACTTATATCCGCAATATGCGCAGCGCGTTAGCCCGTCATATTTAGCGCGCGCCGCGCCGCAATTTGGGCAAAGTTTAGCCGCTACTTTCATCTCTTTTACCGTTTCGCTCGCGCCGTAATTTTTCTGGCTAACGGCGATATTTTGCATATTTTTTAGAAAGTTTAAGCTACTTTTGTTTGCCATGCTATACGTCAAACTCCGCTAGGATTTGAGCTTTTTTGGCTTTATATTCCGCTTCGTCTATCAAAGCGTTTTCAAATAGCGTCTTTAACTTTGTCAGTTTTGCCGTTATGTCGTCTGGCTTATCGGTCGCTTGCGCCCGCGTTAAAATTAGATTTAACGCTGCGCCTTGCGCCGCCGCGTCGTTTAACGCGCTTTTATTCTCGCCTATCGCTTTTGCCGTTTGAAACTCGCTAAAGCGTTTCATATCGCTTACCATATTCATATTTGTAAGCGAATCGATATGCGCCAAAACTTCGTCGGGCAGGGTTACGGACGTGATGATAAATTGCGTCAGGCTCAGCCCCATCTGCGCGAAATATGGCGATATAAGCGGCTCTATCTTTTTGCTAAGTTCCGTTATATTGCCAGCGACCTCCATCAGCGCTATCTTTTCAGAGCTTAAAATCTCGCCGAATTTTGGCGCGATAAAATCGCGCAGTTGGCGTTGGAGTTCAAATATCGTTAGTTGTTTATACGTCCCTGCATACTCTTTGAAAAACAGCGTCGCGTCGCTTATACGGATATCAAAACTGCCGTAAGCCCTGACGCGCGCATTGCCAAATTCGCTATCGCGCATAAGGATAGGCGAAGGCGTTCCCCATTTGTTGTTGATAAATTGGTTAGTATTGAAAAAGTAAATATCGGCTTTGTATGGGTTTTTGAAGCCGTATTTCCAACCCTTCAATCGGCTAAAAATCGGGATATTTTCGGTAGTCAAAGTATGCAATCCGCTTTGAAAAACGTCGGCTATCCGTCCCTCGCAAAGAAACAGCGCCTGTTGGCTTTCCCGCACGGTCAATTTCGCGCCGTTTTGTATCTCGCAAATCTCGTCGCGAAACTTCCACATCAACAGATTCGGATCGGGCGTAACGGACTCGATAACTTCGATAAATTGCGAATTCATAAAGCCAATCATAACCAATTAGGCTTAAATCATAGATCAATTTTAGCCGTAAGCGATTGCGTTATAGGATCGTTAGATTAGAAAGCCAAAAACGGAGGGCGAAATGACGCTCAAAAAGATAGACAGCCTCGCCATCGCCTCTCTCGCAATCGGTTGCGTTCTACTGATTCTTGGCTTTGCTCTAAGTAATTGGTATGCGCCGATCGTTACGTTATTAGCCGCCGCCGCGCTTTTTCTTTTTTGGACTAAATTCGCCGCGCCAATCGCGCAGAACGTAAGCGCGAGCGCAAACAAGCCGCCAAAAGAGTCAAACGAAACCTCTTTTACGCCGACGCGATCAAAGGTTACGTTCAAACAGGTCGCGGGGTTAAACTCGGCGCGAGAGGAGCTTGACGAGATTGTCGATTATTTCAAAAATCCGTCTAAATACAGGCGCTTTGGCGTGGTTTTGCCTCGCGGCGTTTTGTTAGCCGGACCCCCTGGCGTAGGCAAAACGCTAATGGCAAAGGCGATCGCGGGCGAAGCGGGCGTGGCGTTTTTCTACGCTTCGGGGTCGAGTTTCGCTCATCTTTACGTGGGCGTAGGACCAAAAAAAGTCGCCGAGCTTTTCGCGGCGGCGCGTAAAAGCGCCCCGTCGATCGTCTTTATCGACGAGATCGACGCGGTGGGCAAGGCGCGAGGCGGCGCAAGAAGCGACGAGCGGGAAAATACGCTTAATCAGCTTTTAACGGAAATGGACGGCTTTGAAAGCCAAAGCGGGGTGGTGGTTTTGGCGGCTACAAACCGCATAGAACTTTTGGATAGCGCGCTATTACGACCGGGTAGATTTGATCGGCGCGTAGAGATAGGTCTGCCCAATATAAACGATCGCAAAGAAATCTTAAAAATAGCCTTTAGCGGAAAACCTCATTCGATCGATCTCGATAGATTAGCGCAAAACTCTACGGGCTTTAGCGGCGCGGCGCTATCGACTCTTGCAAACGAGGCGGCTTTGCACGCGCTAAAACGAAACGCGGAAAAGATCGAGCAAGTCGATATAGAAGCGATCAAAGAAAAGGTGATCAGTATAAAGAAAAGCGGCGAGTGGCTCGAGGCGGATATGCGCGAAAAAAGAGCGCGTTATCAAGCGGCAAAAGCGATAGCGGCAAAGCGATTGGGATCGCGATTTGAGACGGTTAAACTTGCAAACGATTTTTTACAAGATCACGAAAGCGTTTTAAGCGAATCGGAGCTTTTCGCGCTACTATGCGCAAGATTAGCGGGGTTCGCTCTGTGGCGATCGAACGCGGAAAGCGGCGCGAGTTTTTGCGAAAGCGACGCGGCGCTTGCGCGCAAGATCGCCGAGCGATATATCGCGATCTACGATCCGACGGGGCTTAAAGGAGGCGCGGAAAAGTTGATGGAAGAGGCGATTATGGCGGCGGGCGATAATCTCGATAGCGCGGCGATCGAGAAGATTGCGGCGGCGCTACTTGCAAACGAAAGCGCGGCGTTTGAGATTCTTTAGCGGTTTTGGATTCAAAAACGAAGCGCCGCTTTTTACGGACTATCTGCCGATCGACGACGCGCCTTTTTGCGCGGCGGGCTTTAGTTTGGGCGCGATTAGAGCTTACCAATTTGTCGCTGATCGTAGCCAAAGATTCGATCGGCTGATTTTGCTTTCGCCGTCGTTTTTTCAAGATAGAGAGGATCGCTTTATTCGTTCGCAACTTATCGGTTTTACTCGCGATCGAGATTCGTATATGCAAAACTTTTATACAAATTGCGGCGATCTCGATCTTAAATATAAAAAAAGCGACGCGCAAAAAAGCGATTTGGAGTTTTTACTTAACTTTCATTGGAAAGCGGAGGATTTTAAGCGATTATCAAAAGTGAAGATCGAGGTTATTTTAGGCGCGAACGATAAAATCATTAACGCAAATATGGCATATGAGTTTTTTCGCGCAGAACGCATAGAAACAAGATATATCAAAAATGCAAACCATCTATTGAGGAACGATATAAAATGAGCGTAAAAATTGGCGTATTAGTATTAAGCGATCGCGCAAGCAGAGGCGAATACGAGGATTTAAGCGGAAAGGCTATTATGCAAACGATCGACGAGTATTTGATTACGCCGCGAACCTACGATTATCGCGTTATTCAAGACGATCAAAAAATGATAGAAAAAGAGCTAATCGATATGTGCGAAAGCGCTTCGCTAATTTTAACGACGGGCGGCACCGGTCCCGCTCCAAGGGACGTAACGCCGGAGGCTATGCGAAACGTTTGCGAAAAGGAGCTGCCCGGTTTTGGCGAGCTTATGCGCCAAAAGAGCTTGTTATACGCGCCAACCGCGATTTTGTCGCGCCAAAGCGCGGGTATTAGGGGCAAAACGTTGATTATAAATCTGCCCGGCAAGCCAAAGTCGATTCGGGAGTGTCTGGACGCGGTATTTCAAGCCGTGCCGTATTGTCTCGATCTGATTGGCGCGCCTTACATTGAAACTAACGAGGCGGTTATAAAGGCTTTTCGCCCGTGAAAAATAGTCGAATTTTCGCTAAAACGGCGCGTTTTTAAGGTATTTTCAAAATTATTTCGGTATAATACTCGCAAAAATCACCCCAAAATCCCACAAATTTCGCAGAAAAAAAGGAGTCTCCGCTATGTCGTCGTTAGAAAAAGTCGCGCTTGTCGAAAATAAGGTCGCGCCTGAAAAAAAGGGCGAGAAAAAAACCGAAAAAAAGTCAAAAATCAAAACCGATCCGCTTAAGGATCTCTTTGAAAACGCGAAAGGTTCGATGGTTACCTACGAGGCGATTACGAGATTACACGTAAAGCAACCAAACGCCGCGTTAGCAAAAAAAGTTTTGGAATATGCGCGAAAATACGAGGTTAATATCTTAACCAACGCCGAAGTCGTAGGGCATAAAAACCGCCAAGACGCAAAACGCCGTCAAGATAAGTTGAAAAAGCTTCAAGAAGAGGGCTTAGAAGAGGAGTTTGACGTTCTTAAAGAACGCGAGCTTTTAGAGTGGAGCAGATCCGATTCTCCCGTGCGTATGTATTTGCGCGAAATGGGGCAGATTCCGCTTTTAACAAAAGAGGAGGAGATCGAGATTTCCAAACAGATAAAAATCGGCGAAGATATGATTATCGACGCGGTTTGTTCCGTATCCTATCTTTTGGAATTCATTATCGATTACAAAGACGCGCTGATTAACCGCGAAAGGCGCGTAAAAGAGTTGTTTAAAAGTTTTGACGACGACGACGACGATTCTTTAGAAGAAGAAAGCGAGATCGACGAAGAGGAACAACGCGAAGGCGAAGAGAGTCTTGAAAAACAGGCAAATAAAAAAGACAATAAGCGCGTAGAGAAGGTGTTAGAGAGCTTCGACGCGCTAGAAAAAGCTAAAAACGAATGGGGAAAAACTAATCGCAAAGATCTATTTTCGCATAAAGACGAAACGGTTAAAACGCTTGCGTATCTTTCTAACGCTTATAAGAAAAACGCCGTTAAAGATAAACTTTTGGAGCTTGGTCCCACAAGCAAATTGATCAACGAGCTTGTCCGCGCTATGGAGACAAGTTTGAAAAGCGAAGCGCATTTTGAACGAGAATTAAAAAAACTTGAATATCGTTTGCCGCTTTTTAACGATAATCACCGTATTTTGCACCACCAACTTCTTAAAAAGATCGCCAATATGAACAAAGAAGAGATATCGTCTATTGTGCCTGAAGCGACAATGGTAAACGTTTATATGGATATTAAAAAACTGATTTGGACAAAAGAGGCGGGCAGAACGCAGTTCGATCTGGACGAAGAGGGATTAAAATCCGTTCTTGAGCAGATCAAACGCGGTAAGAGAATTAGCGAAGCGGCAAAGGTGAGAATGTCTAAATCAAATTTACGTCTAGTGGTGTCGATCGCCAAGCGCTACACCAATCGCGGCTTGCCGTTTTTGGACTTAATACAAGAGGGCAATATCGGACTGATGAAAGCGGTCGATAAGTTTGAATATAAACGCGGTTTTAAGTTTTCGACATACGCGACGTGGTGGATCAGACAAGCGATTAGCCGAGCAATAGCGGATCAGGCGCGAACGATACGTATTCCAATTCATATGATCGAGACGATCAACCGCATAAATAAAGCGTCGCGCAAATACGTCCAAGATCATGGTAGAGAACCGGACGAAGAGACGATCGCCGAAGAGGTAGGTTTAAGCGTAGAGAAGCTAAAAGGGGTTATTAAGATCACAAAAGAGCCAATCAGCCTAGAAGCGCCTGTCGGCAATGAGGACGACGGCAAATTTGGCGATTTTATCGAAGGCGACTCGGTTAATCCTGTGGAGTATGTGCTCAAAGACGATCTAAAGACGCAGGTCGCCACGCTACTCGATCAGCTAAACGAACGAGAACGGGTGGTGATCTCTATGCGCTTTGGACTTTTAGACGACGAAAGCGATCGCACGCTAGAAGAGATCGCAAAGGTGTTAAACGTAACCAGAGAAAGAGTACGTCAGATCGAAGCGAGCGCGATAAAAAAGCTCAAACACCCAAAAGTCGGACGACCATTTAAAAACTATATCGACGGAGGAAGATAACGAAATCTTTCGCCCGCGATTAGATTGAAGCGCGTTTGCCTTCAATCTGTATCGTTAAACAAAGTTTGACGTAAGCGATTAAACGAGGTTTTGCCGAGCTGGTTTTAGCTTTCCTCGCTCCAAAAACGCAAATCGGGGTATCCATAAATCGCTCGCGATTTTTGCGGCGAAAAAGCCGTTTTTTGGAGAACTCGCTTGCGCAAATGACGAGAACGGCAATAAGGCGATTAAATTGGAACGGCGGTTGCTTTTGCTGGCTTAATAGTCAAAAAAAGGAGCCAAAAAGCGATGAGAAAGTTTGCAATATGGGTTTTGGTAGGCGCGATGGCGATCGCGGCGGAACCCGAATATGTGGTTGAAGAGGTGGTTTATGAACCCGCCCCGACGCAGATCGCGCCGCAACAACCTCTGCCCAGAATCGACGAAACGGAGGAGTATCTAATCCCAAACTCGCCGATTTTGCAACCGACGAATATTATCACCGTCAGAGCGATTGGTATGGGCGTTTCGCCAGAAAGCACAATTTCGCCTGCGCAGGCTTTGGTTTTAGCGAAGAGGGCGGCTATTCTCGACGCTTATAGGCAACTTGGCGAAAAGATGTATGGCATCAGAATCAACGCTAAAGACACGCTAAAAGACGCGGTGGCTCAAAGCTCTACGGTGCGAACGCAGATGTACGCGATTATTCGCAACGCCGAAATCCTTGAAACGGTATTCAAGGACGGATTATGCCAAGTCGAAATGGAAGTTAAACTTGACGGGCGCAGATGGTATCGCGTATTATCGGGATTTTAATATTGTTTAGGTCGGCTCCTTAACCAAAATTGGCGGAGTTTTTCCGCCGATTTTAATCGCTAAACTTTGCTAGATCGTTTAAGAAAACGCTCCGTTTTTGTTCAATACGAAAAACTTATCTCCCAGCTTCGTTTAGCGACTGGCGCGTTTTTTTATAAATCGCGCGAGAGCGTAAAAATTATAGTTATCGCGCCGCTTATTTTTATAGACCGATCTCGCCAAGATCGGCTTATAGCTTTTTGGCGTTCAAATCCTCGACGATCTCGGCGACCAACGCGGCGGGATCGAGATTGACGCGCATAACCGCGCCGAAAAGCTCTTTCGTCTCTTCGTAAAGCCACTTTTCGACCGCTTTTGACGCCGCAACGGGAGGATAAACGCAGTGATAAGAGTTGATCCCCAGCGTTCTAAACGCCGCCGCCGCGCCCAAACCCTTTTCGTTTGACCATTCGGGGCTGGCGAACGCAAAGGGCATATCTTTGATTGCTCTATTAGCTAAATGCGCAAGCGCCTTAAAAAGAGCCGAAGCGCGGGCGTTGTCTAAACATTCGCCAAAATGCCAAATCGGGGGCAGAGAATCGCCAAGAAACTCTCTTAAACCTTCGCCCGCCATTTTCGCGCCCTCTACGGCGCATAATCCCTGTTTTAACAGCGCGAAAGAGGCGCACCCGTTTGTAAGCGTTAAAACGTCGTTTGCTATTAACCCTTTGGCGACCTCTACCACCGCTTTTTCATAAACCGTTCGCGGGTTACTGCAACCGACTAAATTAACAATCCCTTTGATCCGCCCTTTTCGCAGCGCTTCTAATATCTTTTCTAAGCCTACGTCTTCGACGATATTTTCTACGCTAAAGCCAATATCCGCGGCGATCTCATAATGCGGGATATAGCGCGGAATATCGCGGCGATCCGCATAGCTTTCGATAGCTCTTTCTACGATCTTTTCGGCGAGTTTTTCCGCATCGCCTATATTGCTATGCGTATGATCAAACCCGTAAAACTCCGCGCCGATTAGCCGCGCCGAATCGCTAGTCGTTACAACGACGGTTTTGAAGCAGTTTGCCACCTCCATAATAGTAGGATAGACGTCCTGCACGTCGGCGACCCATAAATCCAGCGCTCCCGTTCCTACGACAAGCTCCGCTCCTGCGGCGTTCGATAAAGGTATTACGCCGCCGTAACGATACATTGCGGATAAGCCCGAACAGCATATTCCGTAAAACTCGATTCCTTTCGCTCCGATCGCCTTTGCTTTATCAATATATTTTGCGCTTCGTCCCGCCTTGATTATCGCGCTAACCATAACGGGCGAATGTCCATGAACGGCGATATTTACAAAGCCCTCTTTTAGCGCTCCGATATTGCATAATAATCTGCTTCGTTTGGGCAGACCGAATAGAGAATCCATCGCTATCGACGAACCCAAAACGCTACTCCACGCAAACGCTAGAGCGCACCGCGTAAATTGCCGCATTACGTTGCGCCAATCGCCGTCGGTTCCCGTGCTTGTGCGGTGAAACGCCTCGAATACTTCGGCGTAAGCGCTAATAGGCAACAGGTCTAATTTGCTCCATACCTCTATACGTTCGCTCGCGGCAAACGCCTTTAACGTTTTATGATCGCCAGGATAGGCGCGGGAGAGATCTTCTATAAGCAGATCGGCAAGATCGGAAGCGATCGCGTTTAGATCGCGATCGTCTGTGGCGATACCTAGCGTTTTCGCGCAAGATTTCAGTTTTTGCGCGCCTTCGATCGGCATATTTAATCTGCCTTCGCCTACCGCTTTTAACGCCAACATACACTCTCTGCCTCTAGCGCCGTGCGCCGATACGCCCGCGGCGATCATTCTTAGCAGATTTCTAGCTACGATCAGATCGGCGTTAGCGCCGCATACGCCGCGAGGAGATTTTTCGGTAATTTTACACGGTCCCATAATGCAGATTTTGCAACACGATCCGCCTATGCCAAACGTGCATTGCGGCTTTTGACGATCGAAACGATCAAATAGCGTTTCTATACCTTTATCGGCAAAAAACCTTAACATCTCTCTTGTCGCTAGATCGGGCGTTTCTTCGCGCGTTTTCGCTGCGCTTGGAAAGCTCTTTTTATATGCCGCTACGGCTTCTATGTAATCGTTAATATGGCTATGGTTATGATCGCCGTCGTGATTATGCCCCATTTATCTATCCTCTCGCTAAAAAATTGCGTAAAAATCGCGCGAGAAAATCAAGCGCGCCGCCTAAAATACCTATGTATATGATCGCGGCTAATAGTTCGTCGTATTCCATACGATCGCGGCAATCTAAAATAAAATATCCCAACCCCGATTGAACTCCTAGCATTTCAGCCGGCACGAGGACGATCCATATTACCCCGATCGAAAGACGAACGCCCGTTAAAATATGATCTAAAATCGCTGGAAAAATAATACGAAATAAAATCTCCGTTTTAGTTGCGACCATACTTTTAGCGAGCATTAACCACTGCGGATCGATCGCCTTTACGCCCGCCGCCGCGCCTAGCGCGATCGGCCATATTCCCACGATAGAGAGTAAAAAATAGACGGGCGCGTCGCCTACGCCAAAGGCTATTACGGCGATCGGCATCCACGAAAGCGGGCTAACCATACGCAGTAGTTGAAAGAGCAAGCCTGAGGAGCGCTCGAACATACGCGAAACGCCGATCGCAATGCCGATGGGCGTTCCTATCGCGATCGCGATGAGCAGCCCGATAAAAACGCGGCGCATACTGTCGATCGTATGCGCCCAAATATCGTCCGAAAGGGCGAGGCGAAACATAGCTTCAAAGGCGCTTTTGGGCGTGAAATAGCCCGCCATCGGCGACGTCTGCGCTAACGCCTCTACGCCGACGTGCCAAATCGCTACGAACAGCGCAAGCCCCGCAAGCGGCGGCGCAACAAACAGAAAACTACGCCTCAATTAGCTCTTTGCGGCTCCAACCGCCCGTAACGCCAAACGCGCTTAATCCGCCCGCCTTTTCTATCGCGACGCGCGCGAAGCGTTCGTCGATCAGATCGCGCGCGGCGAAAACTGGATCGAGCGTTTTCAGAAAGGAGTTGTCGCCCTCCACGATCGTTTCGCGCAGCTCCTTGATAAGCGCCTCCGTGTATGACGGAAACGGATAGGGCTGAAAGTCGATCCGAGCGCGATTCCACGCGCTATGCGTATTTGCGCCGCTTTTTAGATACGCCGCGTCGAGTTCGGCGTTTGGTATCAAAACGCGCTCCAACGCCGCTTTTGGAAAGGGCGTGTATTTGTTTTCGCCGTCGTTTGCCAAAATCGCGGCGGTTTCGGGGCGATGATCGCGCATCCATAGCTGCGCTTTGACGATCGCATTGACGACCTTTTGCGACCATTCGGGGCGCTCGTCAAGGTCTTGTTGGTGCTGAAAAACTACGCAACAAGCGTGGTTATTCCATACGTCGCCGGTAAAGCGCAACACCTTGCCGACTCCTTTAAGCTCCGCCGCCGCGTTGAACGGTTCGGCGACTATAAATCCCGCGATCGACTTCTGCGCCAAAGCGGGAGCCATATCGGCGGGCGACATAACGATCAGCGACGTTTCGTCTGCGGCAAGTTTTGGTTTAGGCTTTGTGATAATTTTCAACCCCGCTTTTCGCAAAATCTTTTGCAAAACCACGTTGTGAATCGAATACCAAAAGGGGATCGCCACGCTTTTGCCGCCCAAATCTTTAACCGAGTTTATATCGAGCGCGACGGTAAGCGCCGATCCCGCCATGTGATTCCACGCCGTAACTCTCGCTGGAAATTTTGATCCGTAACGCGCCCAAACGGTAATCGGCGAAAGCAGATGCACGAGGTTGATCTGGCGCGCCATAAACGCCTCTGCAATTTGCGACCACGATCGGAACAAGACGGGTTTATCCGCCTCTAGCCCTTCGGCTTCGTATAGCTTTTTGGCGTGCGCGATCAGTAGCGGCGCGCCGTCCGTTATGGGTAGATACCCGATCTTTACGCGGTTATCCGCAGCCTTTTCGCCGACGGCGTTCGCGACTTGCGGAACCGTTATAGCGCCCGTTAAGAGCGCAGAGAGTTTGAGAAACTCGCGTCTGGAAACGTTGTTTTGGAAAGGCATTTTTGTTCCTTTGTTTTATTTATCCGCCGGCCGGCGGCTAAAGCCGATCGTCAATCGAGACGCGCCGCGATCTCCTCGCGAAGATCGAGAAAACCCGCCGATCGCCGTTCGCGTTCGTCCTCTTCGCCCAAAGCGGCATTGACGTTCCATTCGCTTAGTTCGCCGCTTGAGCGCATTAACAAAACGCGATCGGCGATCAGCAACGCCTCGTCGATGTCGTGCGTTACGATCAGCGCCGAAGCGCTATGGCGGCGCATCAGCGTTCTTAAAAGCCTCTGCATCGTTTGGCGCGTAACGGCGTCTAGCGCGGAAAACGGTTCGTCGAGAAGCGTTAGTTTTGCCTGCCGAACCAACATTCGCGCAAGCGCCGCTCGTTGCGCCATTCCGCCGCTCAGCTCGTTGGGAAAGCGCTTTGCCGCGTAGGCAAGCCCCGCCTCGTCTAGCGCCGCCGCGACGCGCTCTTTGCGCTCCTTTTTGGCGACGCGAAGGCTTTTAAGTTCCAGCGCGAACGAAACGTTGCGCTCCACCGTTAGCCAAGGAAGCAAATTAGGCTCTTGAAAGACCATCGAAACTTTGGGCGTCGGGGCGCGAAGCGTTTCTCCCTCGAAAAGCGTTTCGCCTTCGCTAGGAGGAATTAACGCCCCCGCGACGCAAAGAGCCGAAGTCTTGCCGCACCCAGATTTACCCAAAAGCGCGACAATTTCGCGCTCGCGAACGGCAAACGAGAGATCGCGAAAGGCGTATTTGCCCGCGTAAGAGAGCGAAAGGTTTTTCGCTTCTAAAAGCGGCGCGCCGTTTTGCGGCGTCTTATCCGCTAAAGCCGCTTTGCCTCGCCGCATTACTCGATCCTTGTTTATAATGTCTATCGACTTTATTAGTATAACCGATTTTGCTTAAAGCTCTCTATTGCGTTTGGGTAGTTTTTGGTCGGGTTTTGAAAAAAAGGCGGTTTAGAGGATACCTACCGCGTCGCGAATCTTTGCCATCTTTTCGGCGGCGATTTTTTTGGCTTTTTTCGCGCCGATCGCTAGCGCTTCGTCGACTTTTGAGGGCGTTTGTTGTAGCTCGTCGTATTTAGCGCGGGCGGCGGCGAAATAATTCCAGATTAGATCGGTTAAATACGCCT